>JALPXT010000120.1 GCA_023271485.1 Dehalococcoidia bacterium
AACCTCGATTCTAATTTCCATCCACACTTAAGAGCTCGTATGTTGCAACGAGGTGTTACAAAGGAGGAAATTGGGAGGGTTTTGAACGATGGTTGGGAAGTTGCCGATGCAAAGTCAGGAACATTGGGAAAGGCACTTGTATTCTCATATAAGGGCGATTGGGAAGGAAAATACTTTGAAGAGAAAGAAGTCAGGGTGTATTATAAGTTTGTTAATGATGAGTTTACCTTGCTTACGGTAAAGGCAAGATATGGCAAGGATTTCCAAAAGAGAGGTGAAATAGAATGAGGATAGAATACGACCCGGTGAGAGACCTTCTTTATACGGAGTCAAGGAGAGAGGAGCCGCATAAGATTGATTAAACTGAGAGAATCCATTATACTACATCCCGGGGGTGGCTCAATAACAGAACGTTGGAGTGGCTCACTTTTAGAGCGTTGCCACCAATGTGAGTGCCGCCTGTGCGATTTATGAAACTACAAAAATCCCCCCTATATAGCCTGCTGACCGAGGTAGTTAAGATAGTCACCTCCAAAGACAGGCTTAAGCAGCTTTTTCATATCCCCCTTTACTCTAATGCCATCTATCTTATTGCAGCCAGTGCCGTCAATGCCCTTTTCGGCTTTGCCTTCTGGTTAATAGTGGCCAGGTTTTATTCGCCGACAGATATCGGTTTGGCCTCGGCGGCTATATCAGCGGCATCCCTGCTGGCAATGCTTGCCAATCTCGGGCTTGGTTACGGGCTGATAAGGTTCCTTCCCCACTCGGGCAAAAATGCCAGTAGCATAATTAACTCCTGCTTCAGCCTGGGTAGCCTGACCTCGGTGGTGTTAGCTCTTATCTTTCTTGGCGGCATCAATCTCTGGTCACCGGCTCTGCTTTTCATCAAGCAAAATCCCCTCTACCTTACTGCCTTTGTCCTTTTTGCCCTCGCCTCTACCTTATCGATTTTAACCGGGGAGACTTTCATCGCTGAGCGCCGGGCCGGCTTTGTCCTAGCCAAAGGTATCATCTTCAATCTATTGAGACTCCCCCTGGTCATCCTGCTGGCAGCATTTTTTTACTCCTTTGGCATCTTCGCCTCATTGACCATCGCCCTCGGGGTGGCACTGCTAATCGGTATATCTTTCTTCCTGCCTCAAGCCCAACCCGGCTACCGACCTTTCTTTGCCGTCAACAGAAAGGTGGTAAATGAGATGCTGCACTTCTCCCTGGCTAATTATCTCTCCGTCCTCTTCTGGGCTGCCCCAGGTCTGGTTCTGCCCATTATGGTAGTAAATCTATTGGGTGCCGAGCTCAATGCTTTCTTTTATATTGCCTGGGCAATTGGCGGTGTGCTCATGATGATTCCTACTGCTGCCTCAGCCTCCCTGTTCGCTGAGGGCTCCTATGAGCAGGAGAGGCTGGGGATTAACATCTGGCGAAGCCTGAAGATGATACTTCTTCTCCTTGTCCCGTTGGTCGTGCTGATACTTGTTTTTGCTGATAAGCTTCTTCTCTTATTTGGTATTGCCTATTCGGAGAATGCCACCACCCTGGTTCGCATCCTGGCTATCTCCAGCCTACCCTTAGCCGTCAACGTTGTCTATTTAGCCATAAAGAGGGTAGAGAGGAGGCTGAAAGTAATTGTGAGCTTAACCGCCCTGGCTGCTGTAGTTACTTTAGGGCTAGCCTATCTCCTTCTGCCCCATATGGGTATCAACGGCGCCGGAATCGCCTGGCTTGTAAGCCAGGCAGTTATCGCTTTAATAATTGTAGTTAGCTGGCTTAAGAGAAGACAAGCGGCAACGAGGGTCAGTGGTCCGTAGCTTTGAAAGTAAGCCGAATTGACATCTCTTATTTGCCAGTATATGATTGCTCAGGGTTAATGGCATGTTGGTGAAGGTTGCGGTTGTCGGCACCGGCTATATTGCTAACCGGGTTCATTTACCTATTTTGCATAAGATGAAGGAAGTTCGGGTAATAGCCCTCTGTAACGCCAATGAGGATAGGGCTCGTCGGATAGCCCGCTATTGCCAGATTCCCAGGTTTTATACCGATTTTGAGAAAATGCTTGCCCATGAGGATGTGGACATAGTAGATATATGCACACCTTCCGTTACCCATGCCAGTTTAACCCTGCAGGCGTTGAGGGCAGGATTCAACTACCTGGTGGAGAAGCCTTTGGCATTGCGGATTGATGAAGCTGATGAAGTTATTGATGCAGCTAATAGCCTGGGCCTGGCAGCGCAAACTGCGGTAGGACTGGCGATTGCTCCTAAGCTTCTAAAAAGGCTGAGATAGAGTCTGTTACTTGGCTACGGCAAGGGTAGCGTATTGACTAGAAAAACTGAAGGCTGGCTTGACCTAGAATATCCCAGACCTAGATTTGACTTTGATCGGGCTAATATCATCAAGAAAACTAATTTAAGCCCCGCGCTGCTCCGCCAGCCGGGGGGTGGCCGATTTCAGCGAAACTGGCATCAAGCAGACAATGTCACATATTGCCAAGTATGGAAGCGGCTTGCTATAATAAGGAAAACTTGTAGAGGTGGGTAAAGTGGCGGCGAAGATGAAGCG
>JALPXT010000121.1 GCA_023271485.1 Dehalococcoidia bacterium
TGGTTTTCCCAAGTGCACTGGTTGCTATCGGGTGCTATATATTTATTGTTTTTATAGCGTGGTGGTATATTGGGTATGAGCCGCCCGATGCTGTGCTCACTCTGTTCCTGCTGGCGGTAACTGTTTGCGTGCTTTCTTCTGCAGGAGCTATCTTCGCCCTCGGTATCACTATGAAATGCCCAGGTATCAGGGTTGCGGCTGGGGTTTTGGGGGTTTTAGGTGGAGTTATGAATGCTTTGACCGTGCCAATCCCATGGCTCGCTATAGAGCGAACCCTTGTATCCCTTATGGCAATCGGAGGAGGGATATTCGCCCTGAAAAGACCGGGAGTGGGGGGGATATTAATGCTTCTGGCCACCGCCATAGTCACCATACCAGTGGTGTGGTGGGGGTGGGGGCCTTTTGGCACTATCATCCTTCCTCTCATGTTTCTAGGAGGTCTCTTGGCTTTAACCTCGGCTCTAACCTCTGACAAAAAACGGGCCGGCATATATGTAGCCATGACCCTCGGGATTATCGGTGGGCTCCTTGCTGTCTTTTGTACTCTTATGGCACATATGGCACCACCAGGCTGGGTAGAACCATTCATATTACTACGAGGACAAGAAGTGCTTGCTTTTTGGATTTGGGTTTTTCTTTTTCCTGGTATGGGGCTTCTTGGAGGAATATTAGTCCTGGCAAAGCCAAAATTGGCTGGGATATTGATGCTCACAAGTGGTATAATCGGTCCTGTTGGTGTTGTTGCCCTTGGCATCCTGGAAGAACCGTCTCCCCTTATGATTGGTGGCCTTGCGGGTCTTTTCCTGATAATAGCAGG
This sequence comes from Dehalococcoidia bacterium, assembly GCA_023271485.1. Taxonomy (GTDB): domain Bacteria; phylum Chloroflexota; class Dehalococcoidia; order SZUA-161; family SpSt-899; genus BS503. The sequence goes on from JALPXT010000121.1 coordinate 818, forward strand.
CACCATTGCATTTATTAAGAAGTGGCAGCAACAGTGGCTACTCACTGGTAATAGGTAAGTTGTAACCGTTCACCCAGTGAGTTCCAGAAGTTTGCTTTTCACCTGAAGGGTTGACATCTCTGTGAATTTGGTGTTTACTATCTACGGTATGAAGTTCATTTTGCCCGTGTTCACCAATGAGCCCCCACAAGAAGAAGTGATCTCTCTTAAGGGGGAGAATTACTTCAATCTCGTGAAGAGAGTGGAGAGGCTGGAGGCAGGGATAGACAGGCTCGAGGCGGAGAATGCCAAGCTCAGGGAAGAAAATGCTGAGCTTAAGAGATGTTTGGGCCTCAATTCCACTAACTCTTCCAAGCTTCCTTCCAGCGATCCTCCCTCGATGAAGTACCCTCCCCGAACCTCGACAGGGAGAAGACCTGGCAAGCAAGAAGGGGCCAAAGGGCATAAGAAGGTTTTTCCTTGAGCCCACCGAAATTATAGACCATCGACCCAAAATGTGTAGACATTGCGGGATAGATATCCCACCTGATATTCCCGTCAGTGGCAGTTATCAACGCCGGCAGCAAGTGGAGATACCTCCTATAAAGCCTATTGTAACAGAACATCACTATCATTCTATTCGTTGCCCCAAGTGCGGGAAGCTTATCAGGGAGGAGGTAAAGGAAGAGCATAAACCATGCTGTGAACCTCACCTTACTTCCCTGATCGCCGTGCTTACCGCGGTGCATAATCTTCCACGACGCCATATTGACCAACTTCTGAAAGATATTCTGGGAACGTCAGCCTGGGAACTGTTGACAACTGCGTTCATGAAGTAGGAGAGGCAGTGGAAGAACCGGTCAACGCACTCAAAGAGCAACTCCCCCAGCAGGATAAATCGAACATTGATGAGACTGGCTGGAAAAAGGCGGGGAAAAGGAGATGGCTTTGGACTTTTGTTGCTCCCAACTTCACCTTCTTCCAAATCGCCCAAAGTCGGGGCAAGAAGGTGCTTGAAGAGATTCTGGGGCAGTTCTTCCCTGGCATCATCACCTCGGACCGTCTTAGATCCTATCGCTCCTACCAGATGGCCGGTTGGCAAATCTGTCTGGCACACCTCATTCGGGAGGCGAAAGGTCTGAGTCAGTCCGATGACCCCGCCACATCTCGTTTCGGCTATTGGATTAGGCGTGAGTTGAAGCTGGCAAGCCTGTGGAAGAAGGGGAAGGCCAAATCCCTGGAAATGAATGCTTGTAAGGCTCGCTTGAGACGTGCCTGTCTTCTGAATCAGGATAGTGAAGACAAGCATGTGCGAAACCTTGCCCGGGCGATATTGAAGGACTGGGAGGCAGTGACTCTCTTCACCAGAGTGGAGGATATCCTCCCCACCAACAATGTTGCCGAACAGAGTCTGCGCAGTCTGGTGATTGCCAGGAAAATCTGCTTCGGCAACCACTCTGAAAAAGGGTTGGTAACCACAGCACGCCTCAGAACAGTTGTAGCCACTGCCAGGATGCGTGGAGTCGATGTATGGGATTATCTTGCTCATGCTCTGGTTCATTATCGGTCCGGCCAACCTGTGCCCCTTTTAGACCTCTCGAGCGGGTGAACGGTTACGGTAAGTTTTTCAAAGAACTGAAGGTACGGCCAGTGAGGATCATTCTTTGTTCCGAAAATAGAGTTCTATTGGCGTGTCATTCTGAGCCCCTTCGCTTCTTGTCATTC
>JALPXT010000122.1 GCA_023271485.1 Dehalococcoidia bacterium
GGCTGATGCTGCAGCATCTGGACAGCCTGAATACGGTGACGGGGGAGCGGTTGTGGCATGAACTGGAGTTGATCCTGAAAGAGGAATGTCCTGAGAAAGTCCTTTGCCGCGCTGACGAATTGGGAGTGCTACAGAGGCTTCATCCCGCTCTGCAAGGCGACAGTTGGCTGGCGGAGAGGTTTGCCCGCGTCCGGAGAATCGGGGAGCAGTCGCCGCCCCGGCATGAGGTCTATCTGGCATTGCTCATCTATCGGCTCACCGGTGAGGAGGTCGAGGGATGCATCGCTCGGCTCAAGATGCCTGGGTGGGCCGCCCGCGCGGGGCGCGATATGGTGCGGCTGAGCAAATCGCTCTCCTCACTGGCATCCGCAGAGCTTCGACCAAGCGATATCTATCGCCGGTTGAACCGCCATCTGCCGCACGTCATCGAAGCCGCAGCCATAGCTTCAGACTCGCCAATTGTCCAGCAGCGACTTGATCTTTACCTTAAGAGGTTGCGCCATGTCAAGCCTGAGCTTCGCGGCGATGACCTGCGAAGCATGGGAGTGCCCCCCGGGAGAAAGATGGGGCGGATATTGCGAGCCCTGCAAGCGGCGAAGCTCGATCAGACCGTAGTTACCCGGGAGGACGAGGAGGCGCTGGTGAGAGCTTTTTGATTATTCCTCGTTCCTCAATAAAACGTGTTGTATAATCTCCCCGGGTGAAAAGCTCATCTTCGAGAGCCACTCTGTGGAATGGGATGTTTGTTTTTGGCCCGTCGATAGTAAACTCATAAAGTGCCCGTTTCATGCATGAAACAGCTTCATCGCGGGTTCTACCCCAGCTCAGCAACTTCACCATTAATGGGTCGTAGTAAAATGGCACAGTATATCCGGCATATACTCCGCTGTCAAGCCTGACCCCAAAACCACCGGGGGGATGGTAGGCAGTGATAGTAGCTGGAGAAGGGAGGAATCCTTTGAGCGGATCTTCGGCGTTAATGCGGCACTCTATTGCCCACCCTTGAAGCTTAATATCGTCCTGGGTGTAGCCCAGTTCCTCGCCAGCCGCTATCCTTATTTGCTCCTTAACCAAATTTATCCCGGTAAGAAGCTCAGTAAGGGGATGTTCAACCTGGAGACGGGTATTTACCTCATTGAAAAAGTACTCGCCCGTGTCGACGGAATACATGAACTCCACGGTCAGGGCATTGACGTAGTTTAATACCTTGGCTACTTGAACTGCCGATTCCCCCATTTTCATCCTTAATTCGGGGGTCATCACCGGGGAGGGGGCTTCTTCAATCAGCTTTTGAAACCTTCGTTGGACGGAGCACTCGCGTTCACCCAGGTGAACAACATTACCCTTCTTATCAGCCAGCACCTGAAACTCTATATGTTTTGCTCTGGGGATATACTTCTCTATATAGAAGGCCGATATGCCAAAGGCAGCGCCTGCCCTCGATTCAGCATATTTCATTGCCTCCACCAATTCTTCTTTATTGTTGGCCACTTTCATCCCAATTCCACCACCCGCACCGCTCGGTTTGACAATTACCGGATAACCTATATCGTCGGCAGCTTTAATAGCTTTGGCTGCTTCATCGGAGCTCTCTATAGCACCATCGATGCCAGGTGCAACCGGAATACCGTTCGCTTTCATCAAGTCGCGTGACTTGTGCTTGGGCTTCGCCCGGTGCATGGATTCACTGGGAGGACCAATGAATTCAATGCCGCTCTGTTCACAGGCCTCAACAAACTTGGGATTCTCCGATAGGAGCCCGTACCCTGGATAAATAGCTTCGGCTTCACACCTTCTGGTTATATCAAGAATTTTTTCAATGTTCAGGTAGCTGTGGACAGGATTCGGGTCACCCAGCGGGTAAGCTTCATCAGCGTGCTTTACGAATAAGGCATCAGCATCAGCATCGGAGTAAACGGCGACACAGCGTATGCCCAGTTCCTTGCATTCCCTTACTGCCCTGAAGGCAATTTCTCCCCTATTAGAGATTAAAATCTTATTGAACATCTCGAACCCCCTTTTTTCATTCTGGTTGTAACAGGAAAGATATCCGTACCTTGCGTCAACAATCCTTGCTCCCAAATTCCGGTCTATCACATCAAGCTCCTTTCAAGTATGGTCTCAACGAACATCGGCCCGAAATCGAATTCCCAAAAAGAAGCCCGGCGACCGTCGTTGAATACTCCCATGCATCGCCGGGCCTTAAGTTGAGCGCCAACCGCGGCCTCTCTTAACGGGTTCAGTATTCGATAACTGCTATTGTCTGACCGGTATTTACTACCTGGTCTGGAGAGACGCTTATCCCATTGATCACCCCGGAGACGGGAGCCAGTATCGGGTTCTCCATTTTCATGGATTCTATTTCGCAGATAACGTCCCCTTCTTCGACTTTAGTTCCGGCATTCACGTGCACTCTGATTATCCTTCCCGGTATCGGGGCAGCTACTA
>JALPXT010000123.1 GCA_023271485.1 Dehalococcoidia bacterium
TTGAGACCAGCCCATAATAGAAGCAAAAATAGCAACTGCAGCTAATCCTCTTTTAACTTGGGGAAGCATAATTTTATACCACACCTGAAAACGGCTTGCCCCATCTACTAATGCTGACATCTCTATATCCCAGGGGACAACATCAAAGTGTCCTTTTAGTACCCAGACAGCAAAAGGCATAAATAAAGCAGCAGTGGCAAGAGCAACTCCTACAAGATTAAGCGCATCCAAGACCCGCAAAACATAAAAAGTGGCTATTAATAAGGCAATTCCTGGAAAAGCATGCAGTATTAAGGTAAATGCCAGCAAAAAATTGCGACCCGTAAATTTCATACGGGAAATGGCGTAAGCTGACGGTGCCGAAGTAAGAAGAACAATAGCAGTTGTCCCAATTGCTAATACTAAAGTATTCCAGGTTGTGCGCCATAACTCTGGATAGTATGGTGATGGTCGTTCCCAAAGAAATTGCCAGTTCTCAAACGTAAACCCGGTTGGGACAAGCCCCCAAGTCATCGTTTCAGCAAACGAATTGGCAATCAACCAGCTATAGCCAATTACAATTGGCAAACCAGTTATAATTAAAAACGCATAGAGAGTAAACTTCAATAATCCTTCTTTAAAACGTTCGCGCTTTAAAGTCGCTAGCTGAAGGCAAGTATTATTATTATAATTTTCATTTTGAACTCTTTTCTTATTTTTCATCTCACAACACCTCAATCTTGGGAACTGACATCATTCGCTTAACCCTGAACAGTTTCCAGTAGAAGAGTGAAGCGCCTCCCGCAATTATTACCAAAACTAAAACTATTGCCGAACCAAGGCCAAATCGAAACACACCAAAATATCCTCCCAAAGCAGTCAGGTAGCTGTAGAGCGACCAGGGTGTAGAGGCAAAAAATGGTCCTCCCCCGGTAATAATCATAATATATTCAAATGAACCTAGCAATGAAAGGGTCTGAAATGCTGTTACAAACGTCAAAGGCCAGTAAATTTGGGGAATAATAATATAACGAACACTTTGCAACCAATTTGCCCCATCTACCTGAGCCATCCACTGATGGTCCTGTGGAATAGCCTGAATCGCTGCATAAAAAATAATCATTCCTAATGAAGCTCCAATTAATCCATTTGCAATAACAATAACTGCCATAGGATAATAAAGAGCCCACTCCACTTCATTGAATCCCAGCAATCCAATTATACTATTTAGAAATCCCAGCCGGGTAGGATCAATAATCCACAACCAAATTACTCCATAGACAATGGGAGGGCTAAAACGTGGTAATAACCATAAGGTGCGAAAAAAAATTCCTACCGGCCTTTTTACAGCTGAAGTTACCAGGGCAAGAACCAGAGCAAGTCCTACATTAAATATACTCAGGGTAGCAATAACGTAAATCACTGTGTTTTTAAGAATTCTAGGCAATAAAAAATCTCTAGCCATATGTTGGAAATTGCCGATTCCAATAAAATCCCAGAGAAGTCTGTGATCCATATCAGTAAAAGCCATCCCCCCTGTTAAGACAGCAGGAACAGCATAAAAGCTAACAACAATAAGCACAAACGGGATGAGCAAATATAAAGCCAGTCGCCTCATTTTTTCCCGCCCCTTTCCCCGTCAGGTCATTTGCTTAATAATGCAATCTTTTTAATCAAATTAGCACTACACGGGGGAGAAATTCTTTTCTCCCCCGTGTGCATTAAGCAATGCGTGCGTCAAGCAAATTTTAGCGAACTATAATATGTTCGTCACCGATCTCAAGGCTGGCCCTCTCAATTAGAAAATCAAGGGCACCCTCCGGGGTCATAGCCCCAGCTTGCACGCCACTAATTGCGTCATGGATAATCGTAAGAAAAGCCCCTGTCTTGGGATGAGCTGGTGAAAAGATCTGATAAGGTAACAACTCTGCTGCAGCACTTAAAAACTCAGATTCAGCAAAAGGCGCGAAAGCAACCTGTGAGCGCCTGATTGCCAGCTTTGCACCGGTCAAAGCATGATTTGTGTTCAGCTCTACAGATGAAGCTAGAGTAATTAGCAATGCAGCCAAATCTTTATTTTGAGAAACTGCAGTCACCATATAAGCAAGAGGATGACCAAGCTGGTTGGGGGTCCCTTCAGGGCCACTAGCAGGAATCAAAGTCCAACCAATGTTTTTCCAAAGTTGCTCTTCAGGAACACCCCAATCTTTTATAAATTCAGCCCAGTTCCACATGCCGCCAGTAATTTGGAATCCGGCTGTTCCTTCTACCGCAATTGCGGTGTGCACCGCTGGCCATGCCCACGCACTCATTCCAGACGGTAGAAGTTGCTCACGCACGGCCCGGTCAAAAAACCGGAACATCTCTAAAAAGGGTCCGCGATCAATTACAAGCTTACCGGTTGCTTGATCAAAATACTCTCCTCCATGAGCAACCAGGTATTGAAGAAAATCAGGACCGGCA
>JALPXT010000125.1 GCA_023271485.1 Dehalococcoidia bacterium
TGAAGTCCTGCTGCCTGAGCCGCCTCTATCCCCAGGAGCGTATCCTCAAGTTTGCCAATTCTAGTTATCTGCTCGAACCTATCCGGTTGGAGGGAATCCAGGCTTATATTCACTCGCTTCAGACCCGCCGCTTTGAGTTCCCGGGCATAGCGGCTTAAGAGCACACCATTTGTCGTGAGAGAGAGATCATCGATCCCCTCGACCTCAGCTAACATTCCGATGAGACTGCTCAAGTGAGCCCGCACCAGCGGTTCACCTCCGGTGAGCCGCACCTTGCTGATGCCCAGCTCGGAGGCCGCTCTGGCCACGAGGCATATCTCTTCGTAGCTAAGTATCTCACCATGCGGCAGTGGGGCAACTCCCTCAAGTGGCATGCAATAGCCACAACGCAGATTACACCGGTCGGTAACCGAGATGCGCAGGTAGTTGATGGGGCGATTGAAGAAATCGGAGAGTCCCGTCATTTTCTCGATAAGCGCTCCAGTACCAGGCGCGCTTCCCTCGCTGCCTTTCCCCGGTGGCTCACCCTGTTCTTCTCTTCGAAGTTGAGTTCAGCCATCGTCCTGCCGAATTCCGGCAGATAAAAAATGGGGTCGTATCCAAAGCCATTCACGCCCCTGCTCTCAAGGGCAATAAATCCCCGGCACTCGCCCGAGCAAAACTCCACCTCTCCCTCAGGCGTAGCTATGGCAATAACACACCTGAAACGAGCCGACCGCTTCTCCCCGGGCACGCCGGCGATATTGGCCAGGAGATGATCCGCCCTCTGCCTGTCCGAGGCCCATTCACCGGCGTAGCGGGCCGAGAGCACCCCGGGTTCTCCATTCAACGCGTCAACTTCTATTCCTGAATCATCGGCGATGGCAACCAGGTTGGCGGCTTTGGCATAGGCCATGGCCTTGATGGCGGCATTCTCCTCGAATGTCTTGCCGGTCTCTTTGACCTCGATCTCTACTCCTTCCCGGGCCGGAGTGGTAAGCTCCCAGGCTTCGCTGGATATTAGAGCGCTCAACTCCCGCAGCTTTCCCCGGTTGTTGGTGGCAAGCAGAAGCTTTGGCATTTAAAGAGGCGAGAACCTCCCCTCGAGCTTCTTCATCACCTGAGGCATCGTCGTGTATTCCATCTGGTCCAGCGGCAGACGGTGTGGCTCGAATGGACCGTGGCGTCGCAGGTACTCCGCAGCCAGGTTAGCCTGGTGCCGGGCCTCATCAAAGCTGGTGTCATCGAACATGTCCCGGGGACCGATGAGTTTGCCCCCCGCCAGTTGGAATCCGGCACACACCACGCGAGGCGGCCCATCGAATCTGCTGGGATTTGATTGTGGGATGGAACACGGCATAAGCGGGCCGTGGTGCGACCCTCGCATCCATCCCTGTACCATCTGAGGCATAGCAAATGGCTCAAGCACCTCCCCAACAGCCGGGAATTTCCCCTGCGAGCGAACGATGAGCACCGGGTCATCCTTTCCCACATACCTGCCGGCCATCTGATACAACTTGTCGGTGGATGAGACCGCTGCGATTTCCCCTGATGGGCGATGTCGAACGCACTTTACGGCATAACGCGAAGGCGCTCCGATGAGCACCAACATGTCATATATCTCCTCAGGGGCATCGAAGGCCACCTTGCGGTGCTCCTTCACATTGTGCACCTCAAAGGAGAAGCCGGAGTGCATGTTCTCGGCGATGACCAGTCCGATGGTATTGAAGGGATCGGCAAACATCTTATAGAGAGGCATATTCCAGGCGCCGGATGAGGTCTTATCGGCCATGAACACCAGAACAGGTTCGGAGCCGCGTTCCTCGAACTGCATCTCCGCCACACCCGGCCCCATGCCTTTTATGTTGCCGGAGAAGGCATCGCTCAACATGTCCTGTCCCGCTCCGTGGAGCTTCAATTTCTTGGCGACGTCCGTACAGGCCAAAAAGGTATCCCAGGCCAGCTTGTGAATGCGCTCATCTCCCTCGCCCTGCTCGTGAGTCATGATCAGTTGGACGTCATCCCCGCACCTGGTAACATGAAAGTCAACCAGCAGTCCCTGCCCTTTAGCCTTCTCCATGTACTCCTGCGCCCTGGCAATGAGATCAGGGTGCATACTGGAGTGTCCGACGTAACCTCCGATGTCGGCCTTGATTACGCTCAGTGTGATCATCCTTCCTCCTTGCTCAAAATGCAGAATATGCTTCGTATTCCCCAAAGACGTCCCTCAGGGTGTCGCATATCTCCCCAAGTGTGGCATAGGCCCTTACCGCATCCAGGATGTAGGGCATAAGGTTTTCCGTTCCCTGAGCTGCTCTCCTGAGCTCTGTCCGGGCACGCTGAA
>JALPXT010000124.1 GCA_023271485.1 Dehalococcoidia bacterium
TAATTGCGAAAATTGGTTTCAACAGTCACCAGTTACCAGTTACCAGTTACCAGTTACCAGTTGCCAGTTACCAGTTGCCGGTTGTCAGTTGCCAGTTACTAGTCGGCGGGCTGTTTCGTCTGGCATTTCATAGATTGTATCACATTTGTTTCTGAGATGGCAACATGCGAAGTTTTAAGTTTTAGGTTTTAAGTTTTAGGTAGCGTAAGTCATCAACCAGCAACCATGAACCATGAACCCGACAACCTGAGCAGTTACCTTTGTTTTAGATCTTTTTGCAAACAACTATAATCGAAAGCCTCAGGAGACCCTAAAAGGGCAAAAACTCCGTTCGATTTACTAAATCCTTTGGTTTTCCTACTTTGGCAATAAGTTCTATATCACAGATACAAGTTCCAATCGAAACACGCGAGGGATGGGCGTAGATCACACCTGCAAAGGGAATGCCCTCTATCTGGCGTCGTGTGGCCTCAGCCAGCAAGTCATCGTCAAAGGTAAACAGCACCCGTTGCAAAGCTGTGGCCCGATCAAGCAACGTGGAGTCAGGCAGATCGGCTGCATTATCCTCTTGTGCGGTGATGACGTCAACTCCGCGCAGACGCAACCCGAGTGTCATAGCCCTGGGAATATGGGCATCCATATAAAGGGCAATTGCCATCACCGCAATCCTTTAGCTTTCAATCGGGCCACCAACGGTGATGGGCCGGCTGCCTGACGTATCTGCTCGATATGTTGCAAGCGGTGTTCTACGTCCTGATCCAGTTCCCTCACATGATCCCAGTAGTATGCCAGGGCTGAATGAATTTGTCCCAAAGTCAAATATGGGTGTTGGAAATGGAGCTCTTCCGGACTCCAGCCGTATGCTGTTCTCTCAGCCACAAGTTCGACCACCTTCATAGTAGTGCCCCCAATGATTGGCACACCACCTTCGTCAACAGCGATGTGTTCGTATCCGGTTGTAACTGACGACATTAACAAATCCCTCCTTTTTTTCGTTTAGGGTCTAAAATGGGGTCGTTCGAATCCGGAACATTTTAATCTGGAACTTTCCACACCCTCCTCTGATATTTCCTCAAATTCATCTGTGATATTCTCCCAGATAACCCTCGTAAGTATTCCGCGCTTGTCTCACTCCATATGCAAATTCGCGCGGCGCCGCAAAGCGGTTAAGTGCAACTCGTGCATTGGCCCACATTAAGGTTCGCAGATACATCCGCTTTGGCATATTAGACGAACGGGGATGGTAGTAAAGCAAGTCGCTCTATTATAACACTCATGAGCTATAGGAAACAATATCTGCGAAGTTTTAAGTTTTAAGTAGCGTAAGTCATCAACCATCGCCCATCGCCCAGGGGGTCACGGTTCACGGTTCAGGGTTAGCAAGCGATGAAGACAATGCAACCAACCATCAACCATCAACCGAGGAGCAGGGCTTTCTGAGAACTTGACGGGGACTGGGACTTGATTATACGAGCTATTTAGGTTGAAGACCGAAGGCTGAAGTATTTCCGTCTGCCGTCAAAACATTGAAATTCCAATGCCGGAACATATTCAAGAATTCATTCAAGGAGGTACGAATGAAAGCAGTTGTAGTCCGGGTAAATCAAATCCATCTCCAATTATCCCTCAGACTCGCTCTTTTCCGCCTGCAATGGCAGATAACTCGAGCATTGGCGCATGTCACTGAGTGCTGAACGCTGAAGCCTTTTCATACATTATATCACATTTCTCTTCAGTCTACTTAAATCTGCCACGGAATCCGCCCCATCGCTTTTAATAGGGCATCTCTTCTTGATTCCAAATAATCAAGTTCCATAAAATCATCCCTCATCTCCTCCTCGGTAATTGTTCCCTCTTTTAACTTTTCATCCAATTCAAAGATAGACCGTATCCCATGTTTAGCACCGATTATGTGTCTGTGCGGCCCTGGGGTGGTTGGGTGGCTTGCAGGACGCAAGCTTGGGGATTTTTCCGATTCAGCGAGCAGATACAGCTTCATCCAGAGGCAAAAAAGAAACCTTAACGCGTCTGTCGAGAGCGGCTGCAATTCTACGAAGCATGGAAAGGGAGTGTCCCTCATAATCCGCATCTTCCAGGCGGCAGATGACAGAAGCCGATGTGCCAATCTTATCCGCGAGTTCCTGCTGACTCAAACCCGCTTCGGTTCTAAGATTATAGATCTGCTCAGCAATATCCATTTCGCTTTCAGCTTCTGCCAACAGAGCTTTCATGTCAGCATTCTCTCCGATGATGCGTCTATAAAGAATCTCAACAGCATCGGTGGTCAATTTCTTCTTTCGTCTCTTTTCAGTCGTCATTTTTCAGACCTCACCTTGATAGGAATATCGCTCAGGATTTTGCTGAAATTTCAGCTTTCGCTCAATGGCGCGCTCAACGTCTTGAGGGGGGACCTGACG
>JALPXT010000126.1 GCA_023271485.1 Dehalococcoidia bacterium
CCTGGGATTTTTTGAAGGAGGTTCGCCTCTTTAAGAAACATAGGAATCTTTGAAATTTCTATGCTTTCAGATTTACCGGCACACAGGGAGCACTTATCCAACGCCACCTTATGCGCCTCCGAGTGCCCCACGGGGCGAAGTTTGATCCCGCCAGAAAGCCAAGGCCTGACCCCCTATTAGGCTATATTGCTTGTCTTTTCGATAGCTGCCAGGCAGAGAAAAATAGTATCAAACTCCAACCAATCAATATTAGCCAGCACAACCATAATGGTTCCACTGTTTCAAGGACAAGTGGCTTTCCCACGCCAGCACCTTCAAAATATCTAAATGTACCGACTAAGAGATTACTGTATATATTCTGAGGCAGCCACCGCTTTGGAGTAGCAGTCATTTGACAGAATAGGTATAACGCTTTTTGCGGAGAACTATAGACAAAAATGTCGTAATGCAAGACCTGACCCCATTGCCCCCCATGACTCGTGCAAGCTTCGGACTATATTGTCTGCTTCCTTGAAAGTAGCCAAATGGAGCAACCGAGGAGCAAAGTCCAACCGATTAGAGCCGGCCAGGCCAGCCAGCCGTGCTCAAGCGGGGGCACAAGCGGGGGAGCTCCCGCAAAACCCCCTTCGAAAAAATGAAATGTGTCCTCTATAAGGATAGCATATAGCTGCGATGGCAACCACCACCAAAAGAAAAACATCCGCTCAGCAAAGGGAATGCCAATGCCTGCCACTGCGCCAGCAAGAGAGCTACGAGTTACGAGAGTAATGAACCCTCCCAGTAAGCCATAGAAGAACATGCCCATGATCACGAGGACAAGCTGTTGCCAACAAGATACCGGAATCTCCGGAGGCCCAATCGTTCTGGCTATCTCTGAAGCTCTTATCACCATACTCCAAACGATCCGGCTTCCCGCAATCCCGATCGCAGAGGCAATAAATGCCATGAATCCGCTGATCAGAAGGATCAACAAGACCTTTGCCATTACAACATTCACCCAACCTTCATTGGCTGCCCTCACCTTAGCAGTACGGAGAGTAAATTCGCTGCCGACAATACTTGCACCAATTACTGCAACCAGAAATGATAAGACAGATGCCAGCGATAAAGTGCTGTTTAGACCTGCTGCATAGTGCAAACTCTGCAAACCCTCAGTAAACCCCATCTCATAGGAATGCGTAACCATGTCATACGATGCATACAGTCCCCAGACTAAGAAAGCGATAAATAGCAATATCACTACTCTAAACATCCAGTTGCGAACAAGAATGCGTCCTTCTATTGATACACTGGACAATACCTCAGACAGCATCTTCATCTAGTGCACCCCCCTTTCAGCTACAAGGCTCTTGAAAGCGCTCTCCAGGCTGATGTCGCGAAGGCTCAGCTCAAGAAAAGGAGCTTCTGATTGCTGCAGCTTCAAGACCATCGCCTCCGCTTCCCTGCGAGAAGGGAACGATGCCTGGACGTACTGACCATGGGTATCGTTGGCAACAGAGCCCCCTGGAAGTATGCCGGCCAACTCTTGCGGGTTTTCAGTGCGCACGAGAAGTGTAACCGGATACAGCGCCTTGAGGTCAGCAGGTGAACCTTGAAACGCTGTAATTCCGTCGTGCAGTACAATCACTTTGTCGAGGAGACCCTCCATCAGGTTGAAATCCTGCCCCGTGAGCAGAACCACTGTGCCTTCATCAGCCAATTGCCGGAGGCAATTGTTGACTATCTCCCGCGAAAAAGGATCCAATCCCACGCTCGGCTCGTCCAGAATCAGGCACCTGGGACGGCGCAGGAGAGCGGCTGCCAATGCTAAACGGCGCCTTTGGCCGAGAGAATAAGAGCCTGCCTTCATTCGCAGGAAATGTTCATCGATGTTCAAAGCTGAAAGAATGTTGTCCTTCCACTTCGTGTCAAGTCTTATTCGCCCGGACAGCAGGTGAAGGTTTTCGCTGCCAGTATGAGCAGGATACACCGGTGGTTCATCAAAGACAACTGCAAGAAATGACCGTGCTTCCTGAGAGTACATGCCAGCGTAGAAAACTGCCCCTCGCCTTGGTCTCAGCAGCCCCAAGGCAATCCGTACCCAGGTGGTTTTCCCAGCGCCGTTTTCGCCTGCCAGAAAGGCGATCTCAGCAGGTTCAACCTGGAAGCTCAGATTCTTGAGTACCGCCCTGCTTCCAAAACTATGCCCTACTGAATTGCTCTCAAGCCCGCATCCGTTGCTCATGCTACCATAGCCCGCCATGTGCTGTCTGCCCTGAATAGATACTACTAATGAACGCGCCCTTAGTTATCC
>JALPXT010000127.1 GCA_023271485.1 Dehalococcoidia bacterium
AGATCGGGCGAAGCCGTACCCTTGAGAGACCCAGGGCGAGGGGTATAATATTTACCCAGGTCGAGGCAATCAAAAATAGTGGGTGTCATTTGACAGTATTACTACATCGCAAAGAGAGTTGGCGTGCCCAACGGGGAGATCCACCTTCAAATGGGCAGAAGTTTGCCGTTCTAAGTGACAACTATAAATCAGCTTCATTCTTTCTACAATCTGACGGCTTGTTCAGTTTTAGGTGGCACATTGAACGAAACAAGGGTAAGGTTATATAATGACCAGTGTGATAGTTAATATGGGAAGCAAAGTGTTTCTGGCTCATTCACAAAACAGCGAGGGCCAAGGGCATAGCTTGGTTCAGCACCTGGAAAGTGTTGGTAATCTGGCTCAGCAGTATGCCGCAAAGTTCGGTGCTGGTGAGTTGGGCCGATGGGTAGGACTCTGGCATGATCTGGGCAAGTTCAATCCTCGCTTTCAAGAATATATCTGCAACCCCGAGGCAGCTCATGGTCGCATTGACCATTCCAGTGCCGGCGCCGTATTTGCTGCTGAGAATTTCGAGCCTCTGGCCTTTCTGGTTGCCGGCCATCACGGCGGGCTTCCCGATGGTAGGGAATTAGAGCACAGACTAAAACGCAAAAGTGGAACGGCTGAAATCCATGAAGCACTCTCACTTGCCAGAGGGGAACTCAGTCAAGTTGTCCCCCAATCTCTGCTGGAGAGAAATTTGCCTGCTTTCCTCGACAACAATCCCTCGAAAACCCAATTTGAGCTATTCCTGCGGATGCTGTTCAGCGCCCTGGTGGATGCCGATTTCTTAGACACCGAGGCTCATCTCGATCCCTCAAGAATGCGAGAACGTGGCAGTAGCTTTCCAAGCCTGCAGGAATTATGGCAGCTTTTGGAGGATCACCAGAACCGCATATCAGGAAAGAATCAGGACACGCTGAACCAAATCCGCGATGAAATCTACCATGCTTGCCTGCAAGCTGCTCCGATGCCTCCCGGCATTTTTCGTCTAACAGTGCCCACCGGGGGGGGGAAAGAGCCTTTCCGGCATGGCTTTTGCTCTCAAACATGCTCTGGAGTACAACCTGAATAGGGTCATTGTGGCTATCCCCTACACCAGTATCATCGACCAAACGGCCAAGGTCTATCGCGACATCTTTGGTGAGGAGGTGGTTTTGGAGCATCACAGTGCGGTGAATTGGGACAGCGATTCTGAGTTACCCAACACTCGCCAAATGCAGGCGCGACTAGCCAGTGAAAACTGGGATGCCCCAATCGTGGTGACCACTACAGTGCAACTGTTCGAGAGCTTGTTTGCCAATCGAACCTCCTGGTGTCGTAAGCTACACAATATCGTCAGGAGTGTGCTGATCCTGGATGAGGTGCAGATGCTGCCCACCGGGCTACTCACACCAATACTGGATGTGTTACGGGATTTAGCTGACCACTACAGTGTTACGGTGGTGCTTTGCTCCGCCACACAGCCAGCGCTTGAAGATAGCCCTTATGTTAGGGGTTTTAGCGAAATCCGCGATATAGTGCCCAATCCCAATCGATACTTCGATGAACTCAAGCGGGTGCACTACGAACTGCCCCAGGGTGGGGAATGGAGCTGGGAGCAGGTTGTCAGCGAGATGCATTTGGCAAGCCAGTGTATGGCGGTGGTCAATACCAAGAAGGATGCCCTGGCTCTATTGGATGCCCTCAACGATCCCAATGCCTTACACCTGTCCACACTACTATGTGGGGCACACCGTCGCGATGTACTTGCTGAGGTGCATAATCGGTTGCATGCTGGCAAGCCGTGCCGATTGGTGGCTACTCAGGTTGTAGAGGCCGGGGTTGATCTCGACTTCCCTGTCGTGCTGCGTGCCATGGGGCCGCTGGATCGGATTGTCCAGGCAGCAGGTCGATGCAATCGGGAAGGATTGCTAGACCAAGGGCAGGTAATAGTCTTCGTCCCTAGCGCGGGAAGTATGCCTCCAGGCAGTTATAGCATCGGGGCGGGTACTACCCTCGCTTTGGTGGCACAAGGGGACATTGATCTGCACCGCCCAGCTATTTATCAAACCTATTTTGAGCGACTTTACCAGCGTGTAGAATTGGATAAGAAGAATATTCAGAAAAAGCGAGCTAGGTTCGACTTCGCAGAGGTGGCTCAGAGCTTCCGATTGATCGAAGAGGACTCTGAGCCGGTGATAGTCCGCTACCAAAGCTCAACGGTTAAAGGTGAAGTTGATGCACTTCTAAAGGAAGCG
>JALPXT010000128.1 GCA_023271485.1 Dehalococcoidia bacterium
ATTCTTCGCCTTTGGCTCAGAATGACACGCCAATAGAACTCTATTTTCGGAACAAAACAGAGTTGACCCTATTTTTTGTAAGAGGTGAAAAAATGGCGACAAAAATAAGAATCCCTAGCAAGGTTGTTGAGGTCTTAGAGAAGCCTATAGAGAGAACTGTGGTAGAACTAATAGCGATAGGGCTTTACAGGGATGGAAAGATGACATTGCGGCAGGCTGCGGATTTGGTTAGTGTGGATGCAAAGGAAATGCTGGAAGTGCTTGAAAAACACGACACATACATAAACTATGGAATAGAAGAGTTGGAAGAGGACATCGCATATGCAAAGAGTGGTGAGTGATTCTGATGTCATCATTCATTTGGCAAAATTGAACAAATTGGAGTTGATAAGGGAATTGTATGAATATGCTCATATACCAAAATATGTGGAGTTGGAGCTGGTGCGTTATCAATACGATGAGGTTGGCATAATCGAAGAAGCAGTTTGCCATGGGGTTTTGAAGGTTTATGAAACTGATAATAGCAAAGCAAGAAGTATTGCAGGGAGATATGGTATTCATGTTGGAGAGTCTCACGTTAAGGCATTAGCAGAGGAGTTACATGCTAATCTTTTTCTTTCAAATGAAAGGAAAGTGCGAATTGCAGCCAAGGAAGAGGGATTTCAAGTTGCTGGCACAGTAGGTGTAATCCTAAGAGGGGTGAGTCAAGGTTGTTTGACCAAAGAAGATGGGATAAAATTGTTGAATAAACTAAAAGCGAGCGGATTCAGAATACATCCAAACATTATAGGTAATGCGATAGATTCGATTGAAGATTAAACGATAGAAATGCGAATGATAAAGATAAAGGCTTTGATCCAAGAAGGAGAATCAGAAACAGTAGAATTCAAACCATCTTTATCTCAAACCGATAAAATAGTTGATGGTTGGTTGCATTGTCTTCTTGCTTTCTAACCTTGAACCGTGAACCTTGAACCGTCAACCGTGAACCGTGAACCTGGCAACCTGAGCAGTTACAGGGAAATTATGATAAGATAGAACAGAGGCGGTATCTGCGAACCTTAACGTGCGCGAATGCACGAGTTCGAGTTATCTGAAATTCCAGCCTACAAGTTCTGAGCTATGATAGGAGGGAAAGTTAATGAACTGGAGAGAGTACATTCACTTATCCCACTCTCACGCCGCAAAGCCTGCGGGCAGTGTTTGCCTTTGCCGCAGAATGTATGCGTGAAGAAGCGCTATTCGTCCTTACACCTGTTGGAGCCGCCTGATGCAGTTCCTGGCGAACGAGGATGTGCCGGTGGCAAGCATTCGTCGTCTACGTGTTGCTGGATATCGTTCAGGAGGAAGCTTGCATCCTCAGCGTTCCCTGTGTTACCCTGAGAGAGAACACTGAGAGACCGGAAACGCTTGAGGTTGGCTCTAATATCCTTGCCGGAGCAGTCCCGGAGAAGATTTTAGCATGCACTCGAATAATGCTCAGCAGAGAAAACAACTGGAGAAATCCCTTCGGCGACGGAAAAGCTGGCGAAAGAATTGTCGAGATACTACAGCGGCGAAGGAATTAAGTGGACAACAGAGAAACATATGAAAGGCTCAAGAGGAATCCCTCGAATGTTAGGTTTGAACAGGCGTGCAAGGCCGCAGAATTATTCGGCTTCAGGTTTAGAGGCGGGAAAGGCAGCCATAGAATATTTGTTAGAAGGGGAATAAGAGAGATGCTAAACTTTCAGAGTGTTAGAGGAAAGGCGAAATCGTATCAAGTGAGGCAGTTTATAAGGATCATTGAGAAATATAACTTGTTGGAGGAGTAGAAATGGCTGGTAGATATGTAATTGAAATATTCTACAGCGAGGAAGATGAGGGTTATATTGCCATAGTCCCAGAACTTCCCGGTTGCTCCGCTTTTGGGGAAACTGAGGAAGACGCGCTGAAAGAGATTAAAGTAGCTATTGATTTATGGCTGGAGACTGCTGAAAAAGAGGGCAGACAAATTCCAAAGCCCTTAGAAAAGGAGCTTCTAAAAACTTTTGCTGAGAGCAGGAGTTGAACATTGAACGTTGAACGTTGGTAATTCCTGCCTTCATCTATAAACAGGGTCAAGCATATGGACTTCTCCAAAGTAAGGAGGGACTTGTGGCATGATCCAAAAGTGCCGCTGGAAGAAGGTATATTTCAAAAGAGGATTTCAATAAGATCTACGAGCAGGGGACTGAAACAGCTCGCCTCATTACCGGCTTCATAAGGTACTTGAAAGGAA
>JALPXT010000130.1 GCA_023271485.1 Dehalococcoidia bacterium
CCAGGGTTGCAATTACGACAGCATCACCACTGGACGTAGCTACACTACTTGCGCTTCCGAAGGTTACGCACGTGAGGCAAGATGGCAACCGAAGTGAGGTCTTCGGGCTTGGTTCTGATTTGCACAGAGTTATCCTGTCGCATCTGGAAGAAAAGGACATAGCACCCCTCAAAATGGAAACACGCGGGGCAACACTAAACGACCTATACCTTTTGATCACCGGCACAGAGTATTCTGAGAACGGAGGAGAAACATGCGAGTAAAGACATATCTGAGTTTAACAGCAAGTGAACTGCGTCTCTTCTTTAGACAGCCGCTCCTGGTTCTTTTAACCATTGCTTTCCCGGTAATTTCCTTGTATTTACTTGGCGAATTCGTTGGGCTGAAAGGAGAAGAAATCTTCACAGACGAATACGGTCGTACATTTCGTATCGTTGATGCTATGGTAGGATCAACCGTTGCCTGGGTATTTGCCGCCATTGGTATCCTGGGGATTTACCCTATGATGACCCGCTATCGAGAGCGCGGTGTATTCAGAACCCTGCGAACTCGGCCTGTTCCACTTGCCGCCATTTTGTTTTCTCAACTTGCGGTCGGTATGGTTGTTACTGCGCTCTCGCTTGTTGCGATGATCATTGTCGGTCGAATTGCCTTCGGCATACTATTCGGCGGCATTCTCTGGCAGGTACTCCTTGCATTCTTAATTTGCTATCTGGCTTTCTTTTCACTTGGTATGATGCTGTCCGTGTTAACACCAGGCAGCCAGACAGCACAGATTCTGAGTTTTGTCATATTCCTCCCAATGTTTCTTCTCAGTGGACCGATGGGGCCACGCATTTACTTCCCTGATTGGCTCAAGTTCATATCAGACCTTCTCCCGCTCAGTCATGCGTTCGATGCGTTGGGCCACATTTGGGTGCATCCTGGCTTCAATCAACCCAACTTTTCTTTCACTGGTGTTACCCTCTTCAATGTGACAGTATTTGAAAACGTCACGGTCGGCTACTCTCTCCTTTACCTGCTCGTTATTACGATCGTGGCATCGTTGATCACGCTTAGAAAGTTCCGCTGGGACAACCTCGTATAGAAACAATCGGGGTAAGGCCTTGAGTTTCTTGACAGGGAAATCCAGGAAATTCGTGGTTTAACTGCCAGGCGCGATGGCTCAGTGCGAAATGCAGAATTTGACTACCCCTTTATCACCCCGATCGGCCTGGCCTTGAACACCTTGCGCGATATCCCCGCACCATCGGCCACCTGAACCACCTCGCTTACATCCTTATAGGCTTGGGACACTTCCTCGACCAGGGCCGACCTGCTTGCCACCTGGAAAGTAATCCCTTTCGCCCTTAGCTCATCGGCGACGTCCGAGGCAGAAAGGTCTCTCCTTGCCTTCGAGCGACTCTGCACCCTGCCTGCCCCGTGACAGGTCGAACCGAAGGTCTCCTCCATTGCCCTCTGAGTCCCTACCGCCACATAGGAGTAGCGCCCCATATCCCCGGGAATGAGCACCGGCTGGCCGACGTCCTTGTAGGCCGCGGGCACATCGGGATGCCCCGCAGGGAAAGCCCTGGTAGCCCCTTTGCGATGCACGCAAACCAGAAGCCCCTTGCCGTCTACAGCGTGCTCCTCAATCTTGGCGATGTTGTGCGCCACATCGTAGACCTGTCTCAGCCCCAATTCGCGAGGGCTCCTGCCGAAGATACCGGATAGCGTCTGCCTCGTCCAGTGAGTGATGCACTGGCGATTAGCCCAGGCGTAGTTAGCCGCACAGGCCATTGCCGCAAGATATGCCTGCCCTTCGGGTGATTTCACCGGGGCGCAGGCAAGCTGCCGGTCCGGCAGCTCGATGCCATACTTCCTCACCGCCGGGCCCATCGTCTTGAGATAATCGTCGCATACCTGATGTCCGAATCCGCGCGAGCCGGTATGAATCAAGATAACGACTTGACCCGCTCGATGTACGCCAAAGACACCGGCGGCCACTTCGTCGTAGATCTCGTCCACCATCTGAATCTCAAGGAAGTGATTGC
>JALPXT010000013.1 GCA_023271485.1 Dehalococcoidia bacterium
TTGACCCCGATAAGCCCCGGAGGCCACTGGTGGGCATCAACGGTGAGATTTTCCTGCGGATGAATGCCTTCAGCAACGGCAACCTGGTGAAGACTTGCGAGGATGCCGGGCTTGAGGTGGTTGTCTCTCCCTTCGGGGAATGGATGAAGTACGTCTCGCTGAGGAATCTCGAGGACGGATTCAAGCATAGAGAAATCACCAAGATAATCAAGGGTTACCTCAGACGATGGGTACAGAATCACGATGAGAAGTCGGTGCTGGACAAGTTTGCACCCTTCCTCGATATCGAGGAGCCCACGACCAGAGAGATTCTCTCCTCTACCAAACCACACCTCTCCCCGAGATGCGGCAGCGAGGCAGTCCTCAGTATCGGGACCGGGATCGAGTGGATGGAGAACCCCTCGTTTGCCGGGGTAATTTCGGTGATGCCGCACGGTTGTATGCCCGGCGGGATCGTGGCCGCCATGTCCGAAAATTTGAGCGCCGATTATGGCAAGCCCTGGATTGCCCTCACCTACGACGGTTCTATGGAAACCAATAACCTGGTGAAGATCAATAATTTTGCCGAGGTGCTGCGGTTTTCCAGGAATGGCGGCAGGGTCTAGAATGAGATTGCAGAGCGCAGGAGCCAACCGAACCAAACGATTTCGGACACTTGCAAATTCTGGCTCGAAAGGGTATAATGCATTCGAAATGAAAAAGAGGGTTGCCGGCCTCATACTTTTGATCACCGTGGCAATAGTCGTTGGTTATCTTGCCGTGGTTGGTTGGCTTACGGGCTTCTTGATCGCCAAATATGGGGGCGGCAAACAGGAAGGGATGCGAGGCAGAGTAAGATCGGTTATGGTTCCCCTGGGAAGGTATAGCCTTCACCTGCACCACTGGCTTATCTGTTCGGCGCTGATGGTTCTTGCAATAGTGAGGAGTTTTTACCTCTTCGTTCCCCCGGAGATATTCCTCGGCTTTCTTGGAGGCCTGGCCTTCCAGGGCGTTTACTGCTATAGCGATTGGCGCAGAATAATTCATCGCAGGCATTCATAGCACTAGAAGGGGCGAAGCCCCTTGAAAAATCTCAGGCATGCCCACTTTTGAGGGGGTTTCAGGGGGATTCTCCCCCTGATGATCTTGGGCTTAACAATTGAATAGTACTCCGATCCATGGTGTCTAAGGCTTTTGCTATGGTACTGTGGACGGTAGGGTGCCGCCGGAAACGGTTGCGCCTCCCATTGTGGAAAGGAGGGTGTAAAGTGAACGATCAGGTCACTGCCTCTCGTTGGGAGGCAGTGATTTTTTTATGCGCAAAGGGAGGTTTAAAAAATGAAAGTAAAATCTAAGATGCTGTATTTGTTTGCGCTAGGGGTCTTTGCCCTGGGAGTCATTTTCATGCTGGCAGTAATGGGATTTGAAGGTGATGTGGCTGAAGAAGCGATAGTTAATCAAAAGTGTAGTGAAAAACTGTTGATTACCGGGCTTGCCGAGGATAAGGAAATAAGTTTGGCGGAATTGAAAAAGCTAGAAAGTGTTGAGAGGGTGGCCTCCTGGATTGATCGTGAGGGAAATAAGCAGAGTTGGGAAGTGAGGGGGATTTTGTTTGATGATTTCTCAAGAGCGTTTTTTGACAAATCTCAGCAAGATTTTCGCTCAATACGGCTTAGTGCTGGTGATGGTTATTCTATCGAAGTCCCGGTCGAAATTCTAAAAAACAGGGAGATAATCCTGGCTTATGAAATTAATGGACAACCACTTGAGCCAAAGCATCAACCTCTAAGGGTAATCATTCCAGAAGAAAGAAGAATGTTCTGGGTATTTAATCTAATCGAAATTGAATTTATACAAGAAGTGCCGGAATATGAAATAAGCAGGATAATCATTTTGGAAACGGTAGTGGATGCTGTTGAGCAACGTGACTTCTTGTTTGATGGGAAGACGTATAAAGCGATAAGAATTAAAGACATTATGAACTATTTTGCCAAAGAGAGTACTGCAGTTGACGTATTTATCAAAGCTACTGACGGCTTGGGCCGAAATGAAAGAGAGGATACTTTTATTGGGCAAGGGTATTTAAAGATTACCGGGGATTGCGCACCGCGGTTTCTTGCACCGGAGTTGCCTAGAGGTATGCATGTAAGAAAGGTTTTATGGTTTTCGTATGGAGAAACTGCTTTCTTTGCAGTAGATAGAGGACTTGAAGTGTTTGGGCCTACTGGAGAAAAGGGGGGACTTTCCCTGGAAGAAATTATACGGGAGACTGGTCTTCGTAGAGGTGAGTCGTATATATTTACAGCCATCGATGGCTCTAGTATTGAAATACCAGCAGCCTATATCGATAAAGGTATAATATATCTGACAGATGAAGATGAATACGTTGCTTACTTCGTGGCAACGGGTAAGTTTCTAAAAGGCGTGGTGTCTATTGAAACGATCACCAATTAACCGCTATACAGACGAACGTGCGATCTACCATTTGAAAGGGGGTGGTTTATATGAGGGAATAAGACCAGCACTGGAAAGCCTTACCGAAAAATTTCGAATGGGAGGAAAAAATGAAAACGAAGATAGTCTTGATTCCGCTGGCACTGTTGCTGGCTATGAGCCTCGTCGCTATCGGTTGCCCTGCAGATCAAGTGGATGAACCAGCCGATCCAGTTGCTGAGCAAGTGCTCTGGTCTATCGCGGTTGAAGGCGTTGAGGGTGTCGAAGAATTTACCAATATTGACGCCGCTAAACTGAACATGATAGAGATTGACGTGATACACCGGAGAAGAGATGTGGAGACACCGCAAACATGGACAGGTATTCTTTTGAGAGATATCATGGAATATCTGGGGGTGGCAGAATTTCAAACTGTAACCATAGTAGCTGGTGACGATTTCGCAGCAGAGTATACACCGGAAATAGTTAATGCTGACGACAGTATACTAGGGTTTTTGTTGGATGGAGAGGAGCTTGATGAAGAAAGTGCCCCGGCACGGACAGTAATTGGCACTAGAGGGCCAAGATATTGGGTTAGAAACGTCGTAACAATAGTGGTAAATAAATAGGCGTAACAACTGCGCTGTCTAGAGCCTGCTTGTCTGCGGTCTGCAGACAGGCAGGCGAGTGGAATTATAGGTTTGGCGGGAGGAACCAGAAGTGAGAACTGGGAAATTCTTTGCACGATTCTCTATGTTTGATCTTGTTATCATTGCGCTGATGGCTACGCTTGGTATAGCAGCTAAGCCGGTAATTGTCCCTCTGGTGCGCATAATTACCGGCCCTTTGCTTATTCCCGGAGGAGCGCTGGCCGGCGGATTTTATATGATGTGGTTAGTAATTCCAGCGGGATTGGTTGGTAAGGCAGGCACTGCTACTCTGGTAGCCATTGTACAAGCTATCCTGGTAATGGCTACAGGTATTTGGGGCACTCATGGCATAGCAAGCCTGGCCACATATATACTTCCTGGCGTGGCAGTAGATCTTGTGTTTTTATTTGCGAGGCGCCGGAAGTATAATTTTGGTCATTACTTTCTGGCAGGCATGGCGGCAAACGTAACCGGTACATTTTTGGTAATGGTGGTATTCTTCAAGTTGCCGCTTATACCATTACTTTTCGCTCTAAGCTGTGGAGCTTTATCGGGTGGACTAGGCGGCTTGATTGCCTACAACGTAGTCAAACGATTCGAGAAATTTAAGGCGGCAGGGCTTGAAACTGGAGGCTAGAGAGCGGCATTCGAGACTGGAAGGAGGGGTGAGAATTTGGCGAAAAAAATATCCATTATAGTGGCCGCTACTCTTGTATTGTCAGCATTCGCTTTCTGGGGACAGAGGGCCCTGAATTTTACAGGACCGGATGGCGGCTTTATACCGCCGTTGAGAATAACAGGAGATGTAGAGGCGTGTTTAATGTTGCGAAGCATGACTCAAGCCGCTGATACGTGGGAAACAAAGAGAATTAAGCATAACAATCAAGAGATAGATGCCTTAAGGTTACACGATGTAATTTCAACGGCCGGGTTAATAACGGGATCGAATAAGATACTTATGGTTGGAAGAAATGGGTTTGTGGCGGAGATAGATGCTGATACACTGGCGGAAGTCTATCTGATGTTTTCTGCTTCTTACGGCTGGTCGGTATCGAGCCACAGGCACCCCAGGAGTGTGAATGTTAAAGACATAAAGGAGATAATAGTTGTCTCCAGCGAAAACTGCTGGAGTTATGGTTTTAATGTTATCAAGGCAGATAAAAACATCTTTAACATTACTCCTGGGCAAGCTTATTTCAGAACGGCAACTTTGTATCCCCATTTTGAAGGCCGATCAGCGATGAGACACGATGGTCAGGTTTATGAAACAGGAGTATTTACTCTGAAAAGAGTATTTGAACTTTACGATCTTTGCGACCTGCCGGCAGTTAACTACAATAACAGGAATCTGATTATGGGGGCAACAGGCGGTTATGGCCTGCTGGAAGAAGGAGGCTTATTTGTTCTCAAAGGCAACCATATCAATTATATTTCTGCTGATAGAAAACATAAGATCGAGAAAGTCAGAGGTGTTCTTTTGGATGCTCCGGCCGGCAGCATAATGGACCATTACAGCGACGTCTTGCGCTATATACTGGATTATAATGAGAGAGTGTTGACTATTCTCATAGATGGTTTTGGGTATCATCAATACTTGTATGCCATAGAAAATGGATATGCACCGTTCTTGGCGAGCCTGCCAAAGGCTGAAATGGTCACAGCGCTTTATAGGCCGATAACGAATGTTGGTCTTGCCGCAATCATAACCGGCAAACCTCCAGAATACAGCGGTGTTTATGGCAGACATAGGGACTTAAGAATCCCTTCTTTGTTTGGAGTTTTGCAGGATCGGGGCAAAGAGACTGTTTTCATCGGCGGGGGGATCAGAATACTTAATAAGGAGATCGAGCCAGTATTAAATGTTGACCATAATAAGAGCGGCACCGTTGATGATGAAATATTTGCCTCCGCCTTGGAGCATCTAAACAGAGGGTATGATTTTATGATGGTTCATTTTCATAACGTAGATGACGCCGGCGAGATTTATGGCGATTTACATCCGGAAACTATGCAGGCAATGAAAACGATGGACGGTTATCTCGCTGAGCTTGTCGCAAATTGGTCCGGCAGGGTTATAATTATCGCCGACCACGGGATGCATTCCCTCCCGGACGGTGGCGGTCATGGCTGCTTTCGCTTTGAGGATTTACTTGTGCCGTATCTCGTAGTAGAAGGAGGGGCGCATTATGAGTAAAACAGTAATAGTCGCAGTCCTTGTTGTCCTGGTTATGATAATCGGAGTGACCGCTTACCTGCAAAGAGGTGATCTGGCTGAAAGGCGGGAATTGATGGAGAAGGCAACCTTTGTGATAACCTTTGGTGAGAAAGAGATTATCTATGAAATGGCTGATATAAGAGAGCTGGGCGAAACAGAATTTGCTGCCATCTTAAGAGGGGGCGGAAAACCTGGCCGGGAATACACCTTTACCGGGGTACCTTTACGAAATTTAATTGCGGGTATAGGCTACGCAGACCTTGAGAATATAGACATGTTTGTGGTGAAATCTGTTGACGGTTTTAGGGTTGCGTTTACATACGAAGAGATTATGGCCGAAGATAACATCTATATTGTCTACAAGCAAAACGGGGAACCGCTCGGCACCAGAGCACATGGGGGCACAGGTCCCTATCGCATTGTGGTGCGACAGGATCCGTTTGCTATGCGGTGGGCCAGGTATGCAGTAGAACTTGAGTTGAAAACGGAATAATGTTTCCTGTTGAGCTTAAAAACCTCTATTTCAAGTACGTTGGCAAACAAACAAACATATTGGATGGGGTGAATCTTGCCATAAACAAAGGCGAGGTGGTAGCTATTCTAGGCTTAAGCGGCAGCGGCAAGAGTACCCTTTGTTATTGTATGAATGGCTTGATTCCCCACGTATACAAAGGAGAACTCAGTGGCGAATCGCTCGTCTTTGGAAGTTGTCTAAAAAACATGAAGATAGCGGATATTGCCACCAAGGTTGGTACGGTTTTTCAGGATCCTGATACGCAGTTGTTTTCTCCTACGGTGGAAGACGAAATAGCCTTCGGGCCTGAGAACCTGTGCATTGATCGGGAAGAGATCGGGCGTAGAATAGCATCTGCACTGGAGCAGGTGGGAATGACTAATCATAGGTTGGCAAGCCCTGATCACCTCTCCGGCGGGCAGAAGCAGCTTATTGCGATTGCTTCTGTATTGAGCCTGCAGCCGGAAGTTTTGATTTTTGACGAAATAATGTCTCAAATCGATGAAACAGGAAAAACTCGCATAAAAGAGGTTATAAGGGGCTTGAAAAAAAGCGGAAAAACGATAGTAATGGTAGAGCATAATTTGGACAACCTTGATGAAGCAGATCGTGTTATGGTCATACTCAAAGGGAAGCTGATAAATTTTACAGGGAAGCTATAGGGGCATCATAAGGTGAGGGAGTTATTTGAACCATTATGTAGAGTTAAGCAACGTTAGCTTCAGTTATCCGAGGAGTAAGAGGATCATAAAGAATATAACCTTGAAGCTGAATCGTAGCCAGTTTACTGCCCTGGTAGGGCCTAACGGCAGTGGTAAAACTACTCTTGGCAAGTTAGCAATGGGGATACTTAAGCCTTCCTCTGGAAAGGTTTTTATTTGCGGCAAAAACAGCACGGAGATGACACTTGGAGAGATTGGTAAAAAAATCGGCTACTTGTTTCAAAACCCGCAGCGCCAGTTATTTGCGCTTACAGTAGCTGAAGATATAGCCTTTTCGCTGGAATGGAACGAGCATGATAAAGCAGAGACAAGAAGAAAAGTTACCAATATGCTTGAGCTGTTTCAGTTGGAGCATTTACGGAACTCATCTCCGTTTAATTTGAGTCATGGAGAAAAAGAAAGGCTTGCCCTCGCCGGGATTTTTGTAAACCATCTTGATTATTTTATATTAGATGAGCCTACTATGGCTCTCGATATGGAAAGGAAACAAATATTATCTGATATACTTGAAAAGATTAGCAGTTATGGGATTGGGATGCTAATCATAAGTCATGATCAAGACTTTGTTAATCAACATGCAGATCGTATAATTAAGATGTCAGAGGGTGAGATTGTTTATGACAGCACCAACAACCTTAGACCCTAGAACAAAGCTGGTGATGGTACTTTGCTTATCATCGCTGGCAGTGTTTATACGAGACATTTATGTTCTCGTGGGTGTATTGCTGTTATCTTTCCTGATTTCTGTAATCCTTAAAGGGAACTTATTCCCGGCATTCAAGCAGATGAAAAGGTTGTTATTGCTGATTGTTGTTGTAGCTGTTGCCCAGAGTCTGTTTGCTCCTGCCGGCAGAACTATCGTTGCCCTGGGGACGGTTCCCATATTAACTACGGGCGGTTTGATACAAGGAGCTGAGTTTATACTGCGTATGGCAGTCATCGTGGTGTCGGCAACTATAGTTGCCACCTCCAGTTACAGAGAGATAGTGCAGGGATTGGTGCAGTGGAAGATTCCTTACGAGATAGCATTTATGGTTTCAGTTGCGATCAGGTTCTTGCCTATGTTAATTGAAGAAATAAAAGATGTTATGTTGGCTATTCAGTTACGAGGGGTGGAACTGCAGAAGATTCCCTTGCGTAAAAGGTTAAGAATATACTCTTATATTTTGACTCCTATTGTTATTGGTACAGTTATAAAAGCTGAAAAGCTGGCTGCAGCAATGGAAACCAGAGCTTTTAGGGCTTATCCGCAGAGAACAAGCTATATGATTCTAAAGATGGCTTCAATTGATTATATGCTTATCAGCTTTAGCATGCTGGCATTCATTTCAGTCGTGATTGTTTACTATATGTGGGGAATATAAAAGCGGGGGAAAACATGAAAGCTTTTTCTGTTATTGGCATTACACAGTCGGGAAAGACAACCACTATTGAGAATATTATTCGTGGATTAAAGAAAAGAAGGTATTCTGTTGGCTCGGTAAAAGAGATCCACTTTGAAGAATTTGCTATTGATCAGGAAGGGACTAATACCTACAGACATAGGGTTGCAGGTTCGGAGTTGGTTACTGCCAGGGGATATTATGAGACTGATATTTTGTTCCCTGAACAGTTATCAATGGAACAAATATTGAGATTCTATGAGCAGGACTATATTGTTTTAGAAGGGGTAACTGATTGTAATGTACCAAAAATAATAGCAGCCCATGATGAAAAAGAAATTGCTGAGAGGTTAGATGAGACTGTTTTTGCTATATCCGGAAAGATTTCTAACCGACTTGAAAAATATCAGGGGATTCCTGTTATAAATGCAATTAAAGACATTGATGCTCTGGTCAATTTAATAGAAGAAAAGGTTTATGAAATGCTTCCTCAATTTTCTTCTGAATGCTGCAGCGCGTGTGGGTATGGGTGTCGGGAATTGGGGGTTAGGATACTGCGAGGAAAGGCAAAAAGAGAAGATTGTATAATCTCAAGAGGGAATATAAAATTAATCATCGATGACAAAGAGATAAATATGGTGCCGTTTGTCCAGAACATACTGCGCAACGCGGTTGAAGGAGTTGTAAGAGAGCTCGAAGGCTACCGGGATGGGGCAACAATAGTTATTAAGCTGAGATGAAATGAGGCCGATCGGTATACAGGGCAGATGTTGAGTAATTTCGGAGTGCCAACGGGAGGTGGAGGATGCAGATCGACCCGGAGTTTATAAAAAGATATGATATAGAAACATATATCCTTGAGGAAAGGTTGAACAGCAAGAAAAATCTGGTGCATAAAGTTAGATGTATGCAGAGCGGGGGAGATGAAAAAATAGTAATTGTAAAAGCATACAAAGACCCGACTGGCAGCATGCAAAAAGAGCTGGGTATGTTGCTGGGGTTGGCCAGAAAAGGGCTGGCGGTACCCGAGGTTTATCATGTTGGCGAAAATGCGATTATAATGGAATATTTAGCGGGGAGCAATCTGCTTGATATAATATACCTTAGGGAAGAGCTTGCAAAAAGTGGGAAAGGTTATGATTCTCAAGCAGATTGGCAGTTAATAGGCGATGTTTTTTATTGGCTGCATGGCTTCTACAAGTTGGCAAAGGAGGTTACTGGTAGAGATATCATATTTGGAGATGTAAATTTACGAAATTTCATTATGGTGAATGGAAAAGTATATGGATTGGATTTTGAAGATTACTGCGAAGGGCAGCCGGAAAAGGATGCCGGCAGATTTTGTGCTTTTGTGCTTACCTATAACCCTGCATTTACAGATTGGAAAATGGGTTTTATACAGAAGACTTACAAGGTGTTGGTAAAAAGCTTTGGTTATAATGGACTGTTAGTAGAACAAGAAATGGGAGAAGAACTTGGTGCGATAAAAAAGCGAAGGGGGAGACTTGCATCTATGCCGGAATTATGGCGAAAGGGGGTGAAGTGCCTTGATAAGGAATTACTGGCCGGAATATAATCCTGCTTAGAGCAGCGGGGGCTTCCGTCCAGACGGACGGGGCGGAAGCAAAAAACTGAGGCTGCTTGGTGATCTGGTGGCGGCCAAAATCAGAAGGAGAATTCCAGATCGTTAAAGAGGTCCATTTTTGGACAACTTCAAAGGAGAGAGAGAGAGAGAGAGAGAGAGAGAGAGAGAGAGAGAGAAAGATGAAAAAGATAATATTGTTAACCGTGCTGGCACTGTTGCTGGCTATGAGTCTTGTTGCTATCGGCTGCCCGGCACCGCAGGTAGTGCCAGATGAACCAGCGGCAGTTCCGCTGCGTGCTGCGTTGGAGAGGATGAGAGTGGCCACTACCACCAGCCTCTACGACACCGGTCTGTGGGCACACCTTGAACCCATGTTCGAGGAAGAATTCGGCGTAGAGCTGGACATCCTTTATGCAGGAACCGGGATAGCTCTGGAATGGGGGAGAAGGGGGGATGTGCATGCTATCGCCACTCATGCCCGAGCCCGTGAGGAGAAGTTTGTGGCTGAGGGTTACGGGGTGGAGCGGGTTGTTTTTGCCTACAACTATTTTCTCATCGTGGGACCGGCGGATGATCCGGCAGGCATCAAAGGCTTAAGCCCTGAGGAGGCTTTCAAGAGGCTGATGGAGACTGGAGCCGGGAGATTTGTCTCTCGAGGAGATGACTCTGGAACCCATGGTAAGGAGAAAGCCATCTGGAGGGAAGCCGGTTTCGATTATGAAGTGGTCAGAGACGCCGAGTGGTATATAGAAGCGGGAAGAGGAATGGGCCCAACCCTGGTAATGGCCAGTGAGGAGCAAGCCTATACACTTGCCGACATGGGAACCTTCCTGGCTTTTAAGGCCGATCTGGATCTGGTGCCGCTCGTTACCGAGGGGGACATACTGCTCAATGTCTACTCGGTCATTGCCATATGTCCAGAAAGGCGTCCCCGAACCAACATTAAGATGGCAAATAACCTGATAGATTTCCTTACCTCTCCCGCAACTCAGCGGCTTATCGGCCTCTACGGCGTGGAGGAACATGGAATGGCGCTGTTTACCCCCGCTGCCGGGATGGATGGCAAATAGAGCAGCCTTGAGGAGGGAGGTCAATTGACTGAGATATGGCAGGGGTTTGTCAAGGCTATTGAGCTGATAGTCTCGCTCGACCCCGAGGTTATGGACGTGGCGTGGAGGTCGCTGAGGATCTCGGCGGCCTCCACCATCTTAGCCTCACTGATTTGCATACCTATCGGGGGATTGATACACTTCCGCAGTTTTCGGGGGAAACGAATCCTGATCAACATCATCCAGACCTTCTATAGTTTTCCCACGGTGGCCATAGGGCTCCTCGTTTTCCTGATGATTTCCCGTGCCGGGCCGCTGGGATTCTTGGGCATTCTTTTCACGCCTACAGCGATGATTCTGGGGCAAATGGTGCTTATCACCCCAATACTGCTGGGACTAACCATTTCCGCCCTCAGCGGGGTGGATAAGGCGATTAGGGATACATCTATATCGCTGGGGGCCACTGAGTTTCAGGCCATCTGGGCAATCATCAAAGAGGCCCGCTATGCCGTGATGGCAGCGGTGACAATGGGCTTTGGCCGGGCGATTTCCGAGGTGGGCTGTGCCCTGATGGTTGGCGGAAACATCAGGGGATTCACCAGGATAATGACTACCGCCATCGCGCTGGAAACCACCAGAGGGGAGCTGGAGTTGGCCATAGCGCTCGGAATCATACTCATTAGCCTGGCTCTCATCATTAATGTTGCCTTGAATATCATACAGCAAAGATATACATGATAGATTGTCAAATCAGGAGACTGGATACAATGTTCTTGCTGGAAGTTGCCAACCTGAGCCGGAAATATGGGAAGAAAGAGGTTCTCAAGGGAATCGACCTGAGGGTCGAAAGAGGCGAGGTGGTTGCCCTGATCGGACCCACCGGTGCCGGGAAGACAACTATCCTGCGCCTGCTGGATCTGCTCGATCCCCCCACTGCCGGGAAGATATATTTCGCCGGCGAGGACGTCACACACTCCCCAAGACTCAAGCTGGAAACCCGTCGCCGGATGGCCCTGGTGTTTCAGAAGCCGGTGGTATTTAAGGCCAGCGTTCATGACAACATTGCTTACGCCCTGAAGGTGAGGGGTCATAATAGAAGGGATATATCGGCAAAGGTTAGCTCCATGCTGAATACCGTGGATCTGGCAGACTACAGGAACAGAAATGCGCAGACTCTATCCGGCGGAGAGGCACAAAGGGTGGCCCTGGCCAGGGCGATGATAACTCAACCCGAGATGCTGCTGCTCGATGAACCAACGGCAAACCTCGACCCCCTGAGCACCAGCATGATCGAAAATCTCATACAGCGTTTCAATCGAGAGTATGCGACCACCATAATAATGGCAACGCACGATATGGCTCAGGGACAGAGACTGGCTCACCGGATAGCCGTACTGATGAACGGTGAACTCATGCAGATAGGAAAACCAGGGGAGATTTTCAGCAGGCCCAGGAACATGAAGGTGGCCGAATTCGTCGGGGTGGAGAATATCATAAAAGGCACGATAAGCTCGAATGATGGTGGGGTCGTTACCGTAGATGTTGACGGCAACACCATAGAGGGCATCTCCGATTACCGCGCCGGGGAGGAGGTATCCGTGTGCGTCAGGCCGGAGGACATCACCCTGGCACTGTCCCGGACCTCAAGCAGCGCCCGGAATTCCTTCCCCGCGAGAATAAAGCTGATAGCCTCTTCGGGACCGCTGGTCCGTGTTGAACTGGGCTGCGGGTTTCCTCTCGTGGTGCTGCTCACCAGGAGGTCCGCGGAAGAGATGGGATTGCAGATCGGCAAAGATGTCTATGCCTCATTCAAGGCCACGGCTGCCCACATCATCGGGGAGGCTGGAGTCTAGAGTCTTGAGTCTGGAGTCTAGAGTCTGGAGTCCCCTGCTCCACTGCTCAGCGTTCAGCGTTCAGCAACTTAACACTTAAAACCTAAAACTTAAAACTTGGAGAGACTTGTATTTTGTAATCGTTTTGTAGTATACTAGCTTCTACGACACCTCTGGGGAGCGAGTGATGCAGATATCTTGTCTTCAAGAAAATCTAAGCCGCGGGTTGGCGGTAGTAGGAAGGATAACAAGTAGCAGAACTACCTTGCCTATTACCAACCATGTTCTTATTTCTTCGGACCAGTCACGTCTCAAACTAACAGCCACCAATCTTGAGATCGCCATCAACTGCTGGATCGGGGCTCAGATCGAAGAGGAGGGGGCTATCGCAATCCCAGCAGGGCTGCTGACCGATTTTGTGAGCTCCCTGCCCAGCGAGAGGATCGACATAAATGTCGCTTCCGGCACCCGGGAGATGGAGTTGAAGTGCGCCAGATTCGAGGCTCGTATCAGCGGGCAGAAGGCCGATGAGTTCCCCCCGATTCCTGAGATCGGTGAGGGAATGACCGCAAGAATAGATGCCCATCCGCTGCGATCTGCCATAGCGCAGGTCGTTTTCGCTGCGGCGACAGATGATTCCAGGCCGGTTCTCACCGGTAGTTATGCGCAGTTTTCCGCTGATAAGCTAACCCTGGCTGCCGCCGATGGGTTCCGGTTGGCAGTGCATAATCTGCCTCTGGCTACGCCGGTTGCTGAAGAGGTGAGTATCATCATTCCGGCGCGCTCCTTAAGAGAGCTGGACCGACTGCTCAAGGATCAGGAGGATCCTGTTGAGTTGACCATCAATCCCCAAAGAAGCCAGGTACTCTTTCGCCTCAAGAACGTGGATGTTGTCTCTCAGTTGATTCAGGGCACCTTCCCCGATTATAACCAGTTGATCCCCCAGAGCTACACCACCCGGGTCGTGGTCAACGTGGCGGAATTCCTTCGAGCCACCAGGAGTGCCTCGATCTTTGCCCGGGATGGCAGCGGCATTGTGCGGCTCCTCATGACCGAGGGCAGAGAGATTTCCCCGGGGAAGGTTGTCATCACCGCTCGGGCCGAGGAGGTCGGGGATAACCTGGGTGAAATCGAGGCCATGATAGAGGGCGATGAGGCCAGGATCGCCTTTAATAGTAAATATCTGATGGATGTGTTTGAAGTTCTCAAGGATGAACAGGTCTCTCTTGAGATCACCAATCCGTCAAGCCCGGGGGTCTTTCGCCCCATTGGGGACAGCGACTGGATTCAGGTTATCATGCCGATGTTCGTCCAATGGTGAGATGGAGATGACAATGAGTAGAATAGATGAAATTATCGGCATCGCCAGGAACGATGGCCGAACAACTCTGACCGAAGTCGAATCCAAAGAGATTGTTGGTGAAGCGGGAATAGAGGTCGTCGAAGCCCGGCTAGCCAGGACAAAGAAAGAGGCTGGTTCAATAGCCAGGGAGATGGGTTTTCCTGTAGTGCTAAAGATAGTCTCTCCAGACATCACCCATAAGAGCGACAGTGGAGGTGTCAAGCTGGGCCTCAACAATGTCGCCGCAGTGGGGAGGGCCTACAGCGAGATTATGGCCTCCATAAAACAAAAGGAACCCGAAGCGAAAATATTTGGTGTCTCGATTCAGAGGATGTCGCCTGCCGGGGTAGAGGTGATAATGGGAATGTCCAAAGATGCTCAGTTTGGCCCGGTGCTCATGTTTGGACTCGGCGGGGTCTTCGTTGAGGTGCTCAAGGACGTCTCCTTCCGCATCGTTCCCATTGCACGGAGGGATGCCGGCCAAATGATCCGGGAGATAAAAGGCTATCCGGTGCTTCAGGGATATCGAGGGCAGGAGCCCGCCGATATCACCGCCCTAGAGGATACGCTACTCCGGCTTTCCAGTTTTATCGAAGGGACACCTGAGATCAGGGAGCTGGACCTCAATCCGGTATTTGCTTACGCCCATGGGGCGATAGCAGCGGATGGCCGGGTGATACTTGAGCACCAACATCATGGGGGGGATTCTCCCCCTGAAACCCCCTAAAGCGGTTGACTCCGCGTGCTTTGCGGTGAACGATACCCACTAGAGAAAGGATACGGAGAATCGAATGGTTAGACTACGACTTCAGCGAACAGGCAGACGAAACAGGCCAAGCTACCGCGTTGTAGCCGCCGAATCCCGAGCCCCTCGGGACGGCGCCTTTATTGAGATCCTCGGACATTACGATCCCCTGACCGACCCGGCAACGGTGGTTATAGACGAGGACAAGGCTCTGAAGTGGCTCAGGGTTGGGGCCAAGCCAACAGCAACGGTCACCAGCCTGCTCCGCAAGCAGGGCGTTTGGGATAAATTTGAGTCGGAGAAGAAACAATGAAGGAACTCATTGAGTATATTGCCAGGGCCATAGTGGACAATCCTGATGAAGTAAAGGTCACTGAAGAGCCTGGTGAGAATGGGGTCATCCTTAAGCTCGAAGTCGCCCTGGAGGACAAAGGGAAGGTGATCGGCAAACAGGGGCAGACTGCCAGGGCAATTCGAACACTGCTAAGGATCGCGGCAGTAAAGCGAAACGTTCGCGCTGCGTTAGAGATAGTCTAAATACCAGCGTTCAGCGGTCAGCCCTGGGGTGTTTTTAAGTAAGTTTTGAGTTGCTGACCGCCGAACGCTGATGGGTGCTTACTTGACCTCAACGGTGGCCCCGGCGGCTTCCAACTTCTCCTTCAAAGCGGCGGCCTCGTCCTTGGCAGCTCCCTCTTTCACTGGCTTGGGGACGCCTTCCACTAGTTCCTTGGCCTCCTTCAGGCTCAGTGCTGTTACCTCGCGCACTGTCTTGATTACGTTGATCTTGCTCTCACCAAAGCTGGTGAGAATGACGGTGAACTCCGTCTGTTCCTCTGCTGGAGCTGCCTCTTCGACAGCGGCAGGGGCTGGGGCTAGTGCAACAGGAGCAGCCGCGCTGACACCGAACTCCTCCTCCAGCGCCTTTACCAGATCAACGAGTTCGATGACGGTCATCTGCTTGATGGCATCAATCAACTCATCCTTGCTAAGGACGGTTTTCTTGGCAGCAGGAGAGCTCGATTTCCTCTTAGCGGCCTTCTTCTCCTTGGCCTCTATCTCCTCCACGGCGGTTTCGGTTGTGGTGGCTTCTGGGTCGATATTCTGATCTTCGGACATTCTATCCTCCTTCAAACTGTCTTATTCTAGCTTGCAATACTCCCATAAGGTTCTGCAGATTGCCATTCAGGGCGATCAGCAACCTGCTTACCGGCGATTGTACAAGACCCACAAACCTGCCGATTAACTCATCTTTCGGGGGAAGCTTGGCCAGGGCAATGATATCTTCCGCCGTTAGCAATTTTCCGGCAAGCAGCCCTCCTTTGATGCTCAGCGTCGTCTCTGAGGAACGCTGATAATCCGACAACGCCCTGGCTGGCTGGACAACATCATCGTATCCAAAGGCCAGAGACGTCGGCCCTCGAAGCAACTCGGAGAGATCGGGCTTTCCAGCGGCGGTTGCCGCAAAGTCCGCCAGCGTGTTCTTCACCACGCGGTATTCCACCCCCTGCTGGCGCAGCTTATGTCTAAGCTTTGATATCTCAGCCACCGTGAGCCCTCTATGGTCGGTGGCAATCACGATCTCGGCTCGAACAAGCTTTTCCCTTATCAGATCAACCAGTTCTGCTTTCTTCTCTTTCCTTACCATCTCCCCTTCCTCTCGTGCGGGCGTTCCATGCTCAAGAAAAAGTCCCTGCGCTCCAGCACAAGGACTCCTCAGTCTAACTCTCAAGTATAAACCAGGAACACCTCGGCAGGCACAAATTCCTGAACCCCTGCTTTCGCCGGGGCAAGCTCTGTCAGGAACAGGTTTAAGCTTTTCAGCACCTACTGTCTTTGGTGCAGGGATTTTTTGCGTTTGTTATCTGGCTACTCCCCTCTGTCCCCCCTATCTACCGGGTAACGAGCCATATTCAAGCCGCACTCAAGCTAAGCATGGACTTGAGATCCAGTCGGATGCCGGGTCCCATGGATGTTGTCAGTGAGACGCTACGAATGAACTGCCCTTTGGCCCCACTCGGTCTTGCGCTAACGATTGCCTCAACCACCGAGGACAGGTTCTGAACAAGTTTATCCTCGGTAAAACTCACCTTGCCAATGGGGAGATGTATGATAGCCGTCTTGTCCAGTCTGAACTCCACTCGTCCCTGGCGTACCTCATTGATAACCCTTGGCAGATCATCCGGACTGGCAATGGTTCCTGATTTTGGGTTAGGCATGAGTCCACGCCGCCCCAGGATTTTCCCCAGCTTGCCTATCCTGGGCATCATATCCGGAGTAGCTATAGCCACATCAAACCCCAGCCAGCCGCCTTCGATCTGCTTGATCAGTTCATCGGCGCCAACGTAATCCGCCCCCGCTCCCCTGGCGATCCTTTCTCCCTCCCCCTGGGTGAAAACCAGGACCCTCACCTGTTTGCCCAGCCCATTGGGAAGAGTCGCCACCCCACGGACCTGCTGATCCGCATGGCGTGGATCAACCCCCAGGCGGAAGTGAAGCTCGACGGTTTCATCAAATTTGGTGAATGAAGCCCTCTTGGCCAGATCAACGGCCTCCTGAGGGCTATACAGCCTATCCCGATCCACGAGATTGGCTGCCTCCTGATACTTCTTACCATGTTTTGTCATTATATTTCAATCCACGCCCCCGCTTGGGGGGCGACCCCCTCTATCCAGTATCACTTACTTCAATGCCCATGCTTCTGGCGGTACCCTCGATTATCCGCATCGCACCTTCCAGGTCAATGGCATTGAGGTCCTTCATCTTTGTCTCCGCGATCTCCTTGATTCTATCTCTGGTTATCCTTCCAACCAGCTTAAGCTTCGCGGTTTCGCTTCCCTTCTCCATCCCGACGGCCTTCTTTAACAGATCGGTCACCGGCGGGGTCTTGGTGACAAAGGTAAAGGATCGGTCCTCGTAGATGGTGATCTCGGCCGGAATGACCGATCCCGCTTGTGAACTGGTGCGTTCATTGTACTCCTTGCAAAAGGCCATGATATTGAGCCCGTGCTGCCCCAGGGCGGGGCCTACGGGCGGGGCCGGAGTCGCCCCACCTGCCGGAAGTTGAATCTTGAGAATTGTTTTGATTTTCTTTGCCATAATTCAAGTTCATCAGGGGGATTCTCCCCCTGAAACCCCCTAAAAACAAAAAGCAGTCATGGCTGGGATTAGTAAAGGGGCTTCGCCCCTTTACTAAATAGTTTGCACCTGTGATAGATCCAGCTCAATCGGGGTCTCGCGCCCGAAGAAAGAAACCATAAGCCTCACCTTGCCCTTCTCCAGGTTGATTTCATCAACGGTCCCGATGAATTCAGCAAAGGGTCCATCCATTATGCGAACATTCTCCCCCCTGGAAAAACCGATCCTGATCTTGGGAACGGCGGTCTTCATCCGGTTCAGTATCTTTTCAACCTCTTCTTCCTCCAGTGGCACGGGTCGGTTCCCTGCCGCCACAAAGCCGGTAACCCCCGGCGTATTGCGCACCACATACCAGCTTTCCTCATCCATCTTCATCTGAACCAACATGTAGCCGGGGAGTATCTTCCGGGCTACAGTGCGCCTTTGTCCCCCTTTAATTTCGACCTCATCTTCAGTAGGTACTACAACCTGCGAAATCTTATCCTTGACATCCATAGACTCAATCCGATGCTCCAGATTGGCCCTGGTGCGTTGTTCATACCCGGAGTAAGTGTGAACCACATACCAGTTCTTGCCGTCGTCTTTCATTGAACCTCACCTTATCAGTACGGCATCCACGAAGCTGGAAAATGCAAGGTCGATTGCCCCAAGTATGATTGCCATTGTCACGGCCACAATCAACACGATCACCGTAAGGCGCATCGTCTCCTGCTTTGTCGGCCATGCAACCTTTTTCAACTCAGCAATGATGCTCCTCACCGAGCGGAATCCAGTTTTCTTCTGGCCCTTTGCCTCGACCTGTCGCTTCAATTTGTGACCCCTCTACTTAACCTCGCGATGCTGAGTGTGCGTGCGGCACCGGGGGCAGTACTTGCTCAGTTCCAACCGCCCAGGATC
Source organism: Dehalococcoidia bacterium (assembly GCA_023271485.1). Lineage (GTDB taxonomy): Bacteria > Chloroflexota > Dehalococcoidia > SZUA-161 > SpSt-899 > BS503. The sequence continues at coordinate 18,481 of JALPXT010000013.1, forward strand.
GTTTCTCTTGTTCTTGGATGTGGTATACGTCCTCTCCTTACACTGAGTGCAAGCAAGATGTATCGTGATGCGAGCCTCTCCCTTCTTCTTTGCCATCTCATCTGTTCTGGATCAAGACTCTTAGTCCGCGACCCTGGTGATCACACCTGCGCCCACCGTCCGGCTGCCCTCCCTGATAGCGAATCGCACGCCTTCCTCCAGCGCCACCGGGGTTATCAGCTTCACCTTCATCTGCACGTTATCTCCAGGCAAGGCCATTTCGACCCCGCTGGGGAGGTCCAGAACACCGGTGATATCCATTGTCCTGATATAAAACTGTGGCTTATATCCACTGAAGAACGGCGTATGCCGTCCGCCCTCATCCTTGGTTAACACGTACACCTCAGAATCGAAATCGGTATGTGGCTTGATGGACCCCGGCTTCGCCAGCACCATGCCTCGCTCAACCTCATCTCGCTCAACCCCACGGAGGAGACACCCTACAGCATCGCCTGGTAGCCCTTCCTCCAATGTCTTGTGGAACATCTCGATGCCGGTCAGTACCGTCTTCCTGGTCTCAGCCAACCCTACTATTTCCACATCTTCTCCGACCCTGACCGTGCCCCTTTCTATCCTTCCCGTGGCTACAGTCCCCCGGCCCTTGATGCTGAAGACATCCTCCACAGGCATCAGGAAGGGCTTATCAGCCGGCCGCACCGGAAGCGGAATATAGTCATCGACGGCATCGGTCAATTGCAGGATAGGGCCGCACCACTGGCACTCTCGATTGCCACAGGCGCACTCCAACGCCTTGAGCGCACTCACACGAATTATTGGAATCTCATCGCCGGGGAATCCATATTTCGGCAGAATATCCTCCCGCAGCTCCATCTCAGTTACTTCCAGCAACTCGAGGTCATCGACCATGTCCACTTTGTTGAGCGCACACACTATGGACGGCACCTCTACCTGACGCGCCAGGAGTAAGTGCTCGCGCGTCTGGGGCATTGCGCCATCATCAGCGGCAATCACCAGGATAGCTCCGTCCATCTGGGCCGCCCCGGTGATCATGTTTTTGATGTAGTCAGCATGACCGGGGCAATCCACGTGCGCGTAGTGGCGCTTTGCCGTTTCATATTCGATGTGGGCAATAGCAATGGTAAGACCCCTCGCTTTTTCCTCCGGAGCATTATCGATGGAATCATACGATCGGAAGAGGGTGCCGGTGCCCGCCGCAGCCAGAACATTGGTTATGGCGGAAGTCAACGTCGTCTTGCCATGGTCGACGTGCCCGATGGTGCCCACGTTGACATGTGGCTTGGTTCGTTCAAAGACTTTCTTGGCCATATTAAAATCCTCCTCAAATTTTTTGAGTTCAATGGAGCCCACAGCCAGACTTGAACTGGCGACCCCGTTCTTACCAAGAACGTGCTCTACCACTGAGCTATGTGGGCCACTGGAGGGGGCAGGATTCGAACCTGCGTAGCCTACTGGCGGCAGATTTACAGTCTGCTGGTATTAACCGCTCACCCACCCCTCCGACAAGAGCCCGAGAGGGGACTCGAACCCACTAACCTGCCGATTACAAGTCGGCTGCGCTGCCATTGCGCCACCCGGGCCCACATATTCGCCCTACAGACACTTTAGTATAAACTGAGCAAATGGTAAAGTCAAGGGGGTAATCGAATC
>JALPXT010000129.1 GCA_023271485.1 Dehalococcoidia bacterium
TTCTCCTGATTGCCGGCGGCGAAAAGATCATCGCCGGCCAACCGGCCCTCGATGGTGCCCGGGTCAGGGCTACCATCGTGCGCCAGGACAGGCATCCGAAGGTGATCGTATTCAAGTATAAGTCGAAGGTGCGTTACCGCCGCAAGAGAGGCCACCGCCAGCCCTATACCAGGCTGATGATCGACGAGATCGTGCTGAATTGAAAGACCGCTAAGAAACTACGCATCCTAAAAGCTAAAACTTAAGAAAATGGCACACAAGAAAGCAGGTGGCAGCAGCCGGCTCGGCCGGGACAGCCAGTCAAAGCGACTCGGGGCCAAGAAATTTGACGGCCAACTGGTGCGAGCGGGGAGCATCCTGGTGAGGCAACGGGGCACAAGGATTCATCCTGGAGACAATGTTGGCCTGGGCAGGGATCACACCATCTTTGCCCTTACCGATGGGCTGGTCAAATTCGGTCGGGCGAACAAGTATCAGCGGAAGGTCAGCGTCTATCCGGTTCAACACGGGACCAGCCCCGGCGCAGGCCGGGGTTGAGGTGGCGGATTGAAAGAGAAGATACATCCCAAGTACTATGATGAGGCTAAGGTTGTCTGTTCCTGCGGCAACACCTTCACCGTCGGCGCAACTCAGCCCACACTGAAGGTCGAAGTCTGTAGCCGGTGCCACCCCTTTTTCACCGGTGAGCAGCGCATCGTCGACACCGCGGGACAGATAGAACGCTTCAAGAAGCGGTTCAAGATCAAGGACTAGCAGTTCCATTCCCACCTCCAGGATAAGCCATGACCAGACGCTACGATGTCGTTGTGGTTGGCAGTGGGCCGGCGGGTATCTTCACCGCCCTTGAGCTGGCTCAATCCTCAGACCTCAACATACTCCTGCTCGAAAAGGGCGAAGCGCTCGGCAACCGGCACTGCCCGAGCATAGACAACCATAGCGATTGTCGCTCCTGCTCCCCCTGTGGCATGGTCAGTGGCTGGGGCGGGGCGGGGGCTTTCAGCGATGGTAAACTGACTTTATCCCTCGATGTTGGCGGACGGCTCAAGAGATATTTGGGCCCGCAGAGAACCGAGGAGCTAATCAGCTACGTCGACCAGCGCTATCTTGAGTTCGGAGGGTCTGATAGGCTCTACGGACTTGGCCCCGAAGTTGAGCAGTTGAGGCAGAAGGCTGGGCTGGCCGGGCTGCGTTTGATCCCGGTGGCTATCCGACATCTGGGCACCGAACATTGCCGTGTCGTATTGCAGCGAATGCATGATTTCCTGGCGAACCGGGTGGAAATGCGCTCGGGCATCGCCATTACCTCGATCATAGCCCGAGATGGTGAGGTTAAAGGTATCGAAACCGGCGATGGGGAAAGCATCGAAACCCGTTACCTGGTCGTTGCCCCGGGGAGAGAGGGCTCCGACTGGCTGGTCAAGGAGGCCGCCCTCCTGGGACTCACCAAGCATAACAACCCGGTTGATCTCGGCCTCCGCGTGGAGGTTCCCCAGGCGGTGCTGAGGAGCTTGACCGATGTTCTGTATGAATCCAAGCTGGAGTTCTATTCCCGAGCCTTCAAGGACCGCATCAGGACGTTCTGTGTGTGCCCTGCCGGTGAAGTCACCATGGAGTCCACCGGCGGAACCGACCCGGTGATCACGGTCAACGGGCACAGTTACGCCGCTCGCAAGACGGACAGAACCAACTTTGCTCTTCTGGGCAGCGCCACCTTTTCCAAGCCCTTCAATGACCCCATAGCTTACGGTCGGTCTGTTGCCCGCCTGGCGAACCTCCTGAGCGGCGGTGTCATCTTGCAGCGTCTGGGAGACCTGAGAAAGGGGCGTTGCTCCACCTTAGCAGGCATGGAGAAGTGGGTTGTCCAGCCAACGCTGGGGAGCGCTACCCCGGGCGACATCAGTGCCGTGCTTCCCTATCGCTTCCTGAAGGGGATCAAGGAGATGCTCACTGCTATGGACAGGCTGGTTCCCGGCATTGCTTCGCCACACACATTGCTCTACGGGATCGAGGTGAAGTTCTATTCCTCCCGCTTGCAGCTTACCCAACACCTGGAGACAGAGATAGCCAACATGTTTGCTATCGGTGACGGGGCCGGGGTTTCCCGCGGACTGGTACAGGCTTCGGCTTCCGGGGTAGT
>JALPXT010000131.1 GCA_023271485.1 Dehalococcoidia bacterium
TGCCGCTGGACAAATACATCCGCTACCTCCAGGTCGAACGTAATCTCTCATCGTTCACCGTGAGGAATTATACCACTGACATACTCAGCTTCTTGGATTTCCTCAAGTGGGAGGGGGTCAGGACGCTTGCGGATGTCGACCACTCCATAGTCCGGCGTTATCTCAGTAGGCTCCTGGATGACGGAATAGTCCGTGCCAGTATCTCTCGCAAGATGAGCGCCCTCCGCTCCCTCTTCCATTACTTGAACCGAGAAGGGCTGATCGAGACAGAGCCCCTGAGCAAAATATCGGGACCAAAGCGAGAGAAGCGTCTGCCTACTTTCCTTACCACAGAAGAGATGCGGAGTTTGCTGAACTCCCCCAGCATCTCAACTCCGCAGGGTCTTCGGGACCTGGCCATGCTGGAGCTGCTTTACGCCGCCGGATTGCGTGTCAGCGAGATAGCCTCACTGGATACGGGGAGCGTGGACCTGGAGAGCCGCCAGATTCGGGTCTGGGGAAAGGGCAGCAAGGAAAGGATGGTGCTCATAGGCAAGCCGGCTGCCGGGGCGCTAGCGCAGTATATGAGCTACGGACGGACAAAGATGCTGGGCCGAAGGCAAACCAATGCCCTATTCATAAATCGCTACGGGGAGAGGATCGCCGAACGAAGAATACAGTATCTCATCAAGAAGTACGCCGAACAAGCCGGGATCAGTGGGCGGGTGTTTCCTCATATTCTTCGTCATACCTTCGCCACCCATATGCTGGATGGCGGCGCCGATCTCAGGGTGGTGCAAGAACTTCTGGGGCACGCTAACCTGGCCAGCACCCAAATCTATACGCACGTAACGCACAGTCAAATGCGCAGTCGGTATCTTGAAGCGCACCCACGCAGCCAGGATGAGAGGAGGGTCGTCAAATCACCATGAAGATTCTAGTCATTCACGGGCCAAACCTGAATGTGCTCGGCAAACGGGATCAGTCGCTTTACGGCAGCAAATCCCTGGCCGAGATTGACTCCATGCTGAGGGAACAGGGTGCAGAGCTGGGGATCGAGGTAACATCCTTCCAGTCGAACCACGAAGGGGCGCTTATCGACTTTGTTCAATCGGAGTCGCCTCAAGCCGCGGGCATCATCATCAATCCCGGAGCTCTCACTCACTATGGCCTCTCCCTGCGGGATGCCCTGACTGATGCCGGCCTGCCGGTGATCGAGGTGCATCTGTCCAACATCTATGCCCGCGAGGAGTTCCGGCGGAAGTCTATAATTGCTCCTATCGTTCGAGGACAGATCAGCGGCCTGGGATGGCAGGGATACGCCGCGGCGCTGAGGATACTGGCTACTCAGGCCTGCTCCCCGGCCGCAGGCCCAGGGGCAAAGGGGCGCTAAAGATGATTCCCCGCCTGGAGGAAGTTCGCCGCCGGCTTGGGGAGATGGATGTTATACTGATTTCTCAGGCGACCAACCGGCGTTATCTCTCCGGATTCACCGGCTCGGCCGGGTTTCTGTTTATCTCCCGGAAGGACGCGGTCCTCGCCGTGGACTTCCGTTATGTTGAGCAGGCCAGGGCTCAATCACCGGATTTTGAGGTCGTCAAGATCAAGGGCGAGTTTCCCGAGTGGTTTCCGGGGCTGATCTCCGAGCTTGGGGCGAGGCACGTCGGCTTTGAGAGCGATCATCTCACCCTGACCGCCTACCGGCAGTTGGTCAGAGCAGCAAGAAAGCTTCCCCCAAAGGCCCGTCCCCGGCTTCACCCCACCAGGGGACTGGTCGAATCCCTGCGGTGTGTCAAGGAGGAGAAGGAAACAAGGCTTATCGAAGAGGCCGCCTCCCTGGCCGATAGCGCCATCGAACATGCCAATGCCATTCTTCAACCAGGGATAACTGAAAGGAAGCTCGCCTGGGAATTGGAGAGGTTCCTTCGGGAAAAAGGGAGTGAAAGACTCCCCTTCGAGATCATCGTGGCCTCCGGGCCAAACGCCGCTCTGCCTCATGCCCCAGCCGGTGACCGTGCTATCCTTCGAGGTGAACCGGTAATTATTGACCT
>JALPXT010000014.1 GCA_023271485.1 Dehalococcoidia bacterium
AATGACAGAAGCGAAGGGCTCAGAATGACAGCAAGGTGAACGGCTACAATCAATTTGATGAAAATTCTCCACTTCGCCGATCTCCACCTGGGTGTGGAGAACTATGGCCGCATCGATCCTGCTACCGGACTATCCTCGCGGCTGGTGGAGTTCCTCACCGCCTTCGATGAACTGGTCGAGTATGCCATCAGGCATGAGGTAGACCTGGTTCTCTTCTGTGGGGATGCCTACAAGACGCGCGATCCCTCCCAGACGCAGCAGCGCGAGTTTGCCCGGCGTATCGCACTCCTCGCCGCAAGCGGCATCAAGGTATTCTTGCTCGTCGGCAACCATGACCTGCCCAATGCTATCGGCAGGGCTACCTCCCTGGATATCTTCGATACGCTATCCATCAAGAATGTTATCGTGGGGAATGGAATCGATGCCTACCGCATCGAAACCAGAAGCGGTGACCTTCAGATTGTAGCCTTACCCTGGGTCGGGCGGAACATGCTTCTTACCAGAGATGAGGTCAAGAACCTCACGCTGGAGCAACTCAACCAGAGAATCGAGGAGCTGATCATTGAGCAACTCGAGAAGCTGGTAAGAGACCTTGATCCGGACCTGCCAACCATCCTCGCGGGTCACGTTTCGCTTGCGTCAGGAAGAATTGGGGCGGAGAGGTCGCTCATGATCGGCCGCGACAATGTTCTGCATCAGGGGAAAATCCCCCTGCCAGCATTCGACTATATCGCGCTCGGGCACCTGCACTCTCATCAGGTTCTTTCACTCAATCCTCCAATAGTTTACTCGGGCAGTCTTCAGCCGATCGATTTCAATGAGGAAAACGAGGAGAAGGGATTCTGTGTCATCGAGCTGGAAAAGGGGAAGGCGCATTATGAGTTCCACCCGGTCAAGACGCGGCGCTTTGTGACCATCGAGGTGAACGCCAATGCTGAAGATCCCACCGCAGCCGTGCGTCGGGCTATCGGCAAGAAAGATATCAAAGATGCCATCGTGCGTCTTCACATCAAAGTGTCTCCAGAGAGGGCGGGATTGATTCAGGACAGCGAGGTGCGCCAGATATTAGAGGAAGTTCATTTTGTGGCCGCGGTGGTCAAAGGGGTAGAACGAGAGGTGCGCAACCGGCTGGAGACGTACTCGGCGGAGGAGATCACTCCCCTGGAAGGGCTCAGAGCCTATCTGAACACTCGTGACTTATCCCCGGAAAGAAGCTCAGTCCTGCTGAATTATGGGGAAAAAATCATCCGGGAACGCCTCTCATCGGATGCCACCCTTCACGTCTGAGATGGATAAACCCATGTTATCTTTAACCTTCTACGGCGGCGTGAACGAGATCGGGGGAAACAAGATCCTCCTTGAAGACGGTCATGCCAACCTTTTCTTCGATTTTGGGTTTCCCTTCAAGAAACGCGCCCGATATTTTGAGGAGTACCTCAATCCGCGTCCTGGCGCCGGCCTCCTCGATCTGCTCGAAATGGGGATTCTCCCCCCGTTGAGAGGTATCTATCGAGAGGGTATGGGAGGTAAAAAGCTATGGCAAAGATTCAGATCACGGCCGCTCTATCGAGAGTTGACCATCGATGGCGTGTTGCTCACCCATGCCCACGTGGACCACAGCGGCTATATATCGTTCTTGCGCGACGATATCCCTATCTATTCCACTACCATGACCGCCTTCATCGCCAAGGCGATGCAGGATAGCACGCCCCCCAATTTTGAGGGGGAGGTCTGCTACTCCCTGCCACGGGAATCGAAAGAGGGCTATCTGCGTTCGCAAGGGACCTACAGGATGCGTCCTTTCGCCTTCCTGGATTCGTTGTCCATCAGCGAGGAGGCGCGGGCTTTCTGGAATTCATCGCCTACAAAGAAGAGGCCGCTGAATTCAGACTCCTTTCGTTTCGCGCAAGAGTTTATCGGCAATCTCCCGGTGACGCTCTTCCCGGTGGATCACTCTATCCCCGGGGCGGCGGCTTTCGCCGTGGAGACCTCCTCAGGATGGGTAGGATATACCGGCGATCTCAGGTTTCACGGCCAGGGGAGCGGACAGAGCGAGAACTTCGCCGCGGCCATGCGGCAATTGCGCCCCCGCATTCTTCTCTGCGAGGGCACGCGGTGTGGAGACCAACGCGGGACCAGTGAAGAAGAGGCCTACGAGAACTGCCTGAAGGCCGTCAGCGAGGCCAGGGGACTGGTGATCTCCGACTTCGGAGCCCGTAACGTCGAGCGCCTCCTTGCCTTTCACCGCATCGCTATCCAGACTGGGCGCAATCTTGTCATCATGGCGAAGGACGCCTACTTGCTCGATGCGATGCACCTCGTATCGGAGGAAGTGCCCTCGATCGGGGATATGCCCGACATTATGATCTATAAAGACTTCAAATCGAGACTTGCCGTATGGGAGGCGGAAATACACCGGCGCTACCATGACAAACTGATGTCGCCATCCAATGTTCGTGGGAACGCCCATGATGTCATCCTCTGTTTCAGCTTCTGGGACTTAAACGATCTCATTGACATCGCACCCCCCGGTGGTGGAACTTATATCTACTCCTCCGCCGAGGTGTTCGACGAAGAAGGGGCGATGGATATGCGGCGTCTCGCCAACTGGGTTACTCATTTCGGGATGAAGGCCATCGGCCTGCCAAGAGAGGGTCTGAACTGGGAAATCCCTGAGGATGAGAAAGGCTTCCACTCCTCCGGTCATGCCAGCGGTCCCGAGCTCCTTGAGCTTATCCGCCGCATCAACCCCCAAATTCTGATACCCATCCACACTGAGCACCCCGAGTATTTTGTCGAGAACCTGAAGGACACCGGGATCGAGGTGCGCGTCCCCGTAGAGGGACAGACGATGACGTTTTCTTGATGGAAAAGACCCAAAATAAAGGGGAGGAATAACTGCAATGAACGTGCTGAGTTCTTCGTCGGTTACCACGCAGCATCAGGCACCGGTGCCGCGGTGCTGGAACATAGCTGGACCGGTATCGTGGTCGAAGCATACCTCAACGGCCGGAGCGTGGGCGAGGTGGGCCTCAATGCGGCCCTTGCCGGAGCATACGGCACCCCGGTCGCCCTGGTCACTGGCGACAGGGCGGCGACGGATGAGGCGCGCGCCCTTCTGGGCAATATCGAGACGGTGACCGTTAAGGATGGTGTAATGCGCACCGCTGCTCGCTGTTTGCATCCTGATGTTGCGCAGGAACAGATTCGGGAAGCGGCGGCGCGTGCCCTGCGGCTTGAAGCGTCACCATTTGTCCTATCCAAGCCGGTCACGCTACGTGTCGTTTTCCAGCGAGCTAGCCACGCCGATATGGCTGGACTGATCCCAGACAGCCGGCGGGTGGACGGCCGCACCGTTGAATGGGTAGGGGAGGTGATGCCTGCCGTCTACAAGGTATTCCGAGCAATGATGGTGCTCTCCATGGCCAATGGGGCTTGACACTCCGTTCCTCTCGTACGCTGCGCCCGGCGGAACTGCGGATTTATGTTGATGACAACGAAATACTGTGCAAGAGGTACGCCGTGTTGAGACGATTATACCATCCCGCAGCGAAGCAGTAAATCTGTGGAATAAATGCCTGCCTGTTGACACGCTCCTCTAAATATCTTAGACTTACTTGGTGGGAATCATGCAGCAAGAGAAGAAAGCAAGGCGACTGGAGGCGATGCGTCACTCGGCGGCTCATGTCATGGCTGAGGCGGTGCAGGCGCTCTTTCCCGACGTCAAGTTCGGTATCGGGCCGGCGACCGAAGACGGCTTCTACTATGATTTCGAACTCCCCCGTTTCCTCACCCCCGACGATCTCAGCGTCGTCGAGGAAAAGATGCGGGGCTCGATCGCTGTCGATGCTCCCTTCGCTAAACAGGAGGTGACCAAGGAAGCGGCACGCCCTATATTCCATTCCCAGCCCTACAAATTGGAGTTGATCGACGATCTTGACGGCGAGACGGTCACGATCTACCGGCAGGGGAGCTTCACCGACCTCTGTCGCGGGCCGCACCTGGCATCTACAGGGGAGCTGAAGGCTTTCAAATTGCTCAGCATCGCCGGCGCTTACTGGCGTGGCGATGAGCGGCGACCGATGCTGCAGCGGATTTACGGCACCGCCTTCGAAACTGAGTCCGAGCTTGCGGATCACCTCCACAAGCTCGAAGAGGCAGCCAAAAGAGACCATCGTAAACTCGGCCGGGAACTCGATCTCTTCACCATCCATGAAGGGGTCGGGGCAGGTCTTGTCCTCTGGCATCCCGGGGGTGGACGCGTACGCGTGCTGATCGAGGACTACTGGCGCAAATTACACTATGAAGGCGGGTACGAGATCGTCTTCACGCCGCACATCGGCCGTGCTCAACTGTGGGAGAGGTCGGGGCACCTCGACTTTTACAGGGACGGCATGTATTCGCCCATGGACATTGAGGGACAAGATTACTATGTCAAGCCGATGAACTGCCCCTTCCATATCATGATCTACAAGTCGCAGACACGCTCCTATCGCGACCTGCCGTTGCGCTGGGCGGAATTGGGCACGGTTTATCGCTATGAGCGCAGCGGAACGCTGCGCGGGTTGATGCGCGTTCGTGGCTTTACACAGGACGATGCACACATCTTCTGCGCGCCGGAACAGGTCGAAGGCGAGATCCTGCGCGTATTGGACTTTAGTTTGAACCTGCTGCGGGGTTTTGGATTTGAGGAGTTCAAGTTCGAATTAAGTGTGCGCGACCCCGGAACGCCGGAAAAATACGCCGGCGATGATGTGATGTGGGAACAGGCCGAGGCATCGCTGGTCGCGGCATTGGAAGCTCGAAACCTGCCCTACGAGCGGATAGAAGGCGAGGCGGTTTTCTATGGGCCCAAGATTGATATCAAGATTAAGGACGCACTGGAAAGGATGTGGCAATGCACCACGATCCAGTTCGACTTCAATTTGCCGGAACGGTTTGACATGGCCTACATAGGTGAGGACGGCAAAGGGCATTGGCCTTACATGATTCACCGGACGTTGCTGGGCAGCATGGAGCGATTCCTTGGCATCCTCGTGGAACACTATGGCGGCGCTTTTCCGGTATGGCTGGCGCCGGTGCAGGTAAAAGTAATTCCCATAGCTGATCGCCATCTGGACTATGCCCAACAGATTGGTAGTCAGTTGAGGGATGAGGGACTGCGTGTCGAAGTAGATGATCGCAAAGAAAGGATGAACCTGAAGATCAGAGAGGCGCAGTTAGCTAAAGTGCCTTATATGCTGATAACGGGCGACAGCGAGGTTCAGGATTCCACCGTAGCCCTTCGCTTGCGGAGCGGGGAGAATCTTAAGGGAGAATCACTGGAGGTATTTAAAGATCGGGTCAGGAATGTTATAATGTCTAAGCGAGGGCTTTGACTTGTAGGTTACCAGGCCTGCCCCCGGCCGCAGGCCCAGGGGTTCACGGTTCAAGGTTGATGGTTGATGGGTCTAACCGTGAACGGTTACTAAGAAGAGAGGTGGTAGAGAATAGTTAAACAATATCGTGCCGTCCAACCAACCAAGCAATACCGTGTAAACCAGTGGATCATGGCCAAAGAGGTGCGGGTGATCGGTGAGTCCGGCGAGCAACTGGGTGTGATGTCGCTGGCCGATGCTCGCCAGATGGCCAGAGAGCGTGATCTCGACCTGGTTGAAGTGGCTCCCACCGCGCAGCCGCCGGTCTGTCGCCTGCTGGATTTCGGCAAGTTCAAGTATGAACAGGCCAAGAAAGAGCGCCAGTCTCATAAGAGTCAGAAGTCAACCGGGCTGAGAGAAGTCAAGTTGCGCCCCAAGATCGGGCAGCACGATATTGATTTCAAAGTTCGTACGGTGAAGAGGCTGCTCGAGGAGGGGGACAAAGTCAAGATTCTGGTCATCTTCCGCGGACGTGAGATTGTCCACCCTCATTTAGGAAAGGATCTGGTGGAGGGAGTGATCAAATCCCTGGGAGAAGCCGCCAAAGTGGAAAGGGGTATCGGTATGGAGGGGCGGACCATGACCGTGATTTTGTCGCCAGGTAAGCCAAAAAAAAGGGGCAAGGATGCCGAAACTCAAAACCCGTAAATCGCTGAAAAGACGATTCCGTGTCACCGGCACGGGCAAGATAATGCGTGTCAAGATTGGCAAGAGCCATCTGCGCCGCAAGAAAGCCAAGCGAACCAAACGAACCTATTCTCAGAGCATTGAACTGCATCCCGCAGACAAGAAACGAATGAAGAAGGTCTTCCCGGCGGGGTTGAGATAAGGAGAAACCATGCCACGTGTTAAAGGGGGAACAACCACTCGACGCCGTCACAAGAAGGTGTTGAAACTTACCAGGGGTCATAGAGCGTCCAGTCACTCGCTCTATAAGCGAGCACATGAGTCGATGCTCCATTCACTAAGCTACGCCTACCGTCACCGCCGGGAGCGCAAGAGAGACATGCGTCGGCTCTGGATTGTTCGCATCAATGCGGCCACCAGGGAGCACGACTTGCCTTATAACAAGTTCATGCACGGTCTGATCAGAGCCGGCGTATCCCTCGACCGGAAGATACTGGCCGATATGGCGGTGCGAGATTCGGCGGCCTTTGCTCAACTGGTGGAGATTGCCAGGGGCCAGCGATGATAGAAACCCTTGAAGAGATTAACTCCAGGGCATTGGATGAACTGCGGAATCTCAATGATCTGAACGAGATCGAGGCCTGGCGAGTCGGGTACCTCGGCAGGAAGGGAACGGTAACCCAGCTGCTGCGAGGTCTCTCCAGCTTACCGATCGAGGAAAGGCGGGAGGCCGGAGCGGCTGCCAATAATCTCAAGTCGCTCTTAGAGCAGGCCCTGGTCGAGAAACAAGAATCGCTCAAAAAGGCCGAGTTAGATAAACTTGTGCAGCAATCCCGCCTGGATGTTACCCTCCCGGGACATCATGTTCAAGTGGGCCGGCTCCATCCCACGACGAAGATACTCCGCGAGGCCTGCGCGGTTTTCGTCGCCATGGGCTTTGAGGTAGTCGAAGGGCCGGAGGTCGAGTGGGATTATTACAACTTCGAGGCGCTGAATATCCCCAGGGATCACCCGGCCCGTGATATGTGGGCTACTCTCTGGATTGACTACGAAAACGAAGCCGGCGAGCGACCCATGCTGCTGCGCACTCATACCTCGCCGATGCAAATCCGGTTTATGGAAAAAAGACAGCCTCCAATACGCGTCATCATGCCGGGCAAGGTCTATCGCCATGAAGCCACCGACGCTACGCATGAATCCATGTTCTACCAGATCGAAGGCTTGGCGGTGGACAAAGGCATTTCGATGGCTCACCTTAAGGGGACTCTCTACGAATTTGCCCGCCGGCTCTTTGGCCGGGACCGCAAGGTGCGGTTTCGCTGTGACTATTTCCCGTTCGTCGAGCCTGGCGTGGACATGGCGATCGACTGTTTCATCTGTCAGGGCAAGGGCTGTCGCGTGTGTGGTGGTGAGGGATGGATCGAGATTCTGGGCGCGGGGATGGTACACCCCGATGTCCTGCAGCGGGTGAACTACGACCCGGACATCTACACCGGCTTTGCCTTCGGCATGGGCCTGGAACGCATCCCGATGCTCAAGTATGGCATCGACGACATCCGGCTTTTCTACAGCAATGACCTCCGCTTTCTGGAGCAATTCTAGGGAGGTTGATCTTGTACCAGGCACCGCGCGGCACTTCCGACATTCTGCCTCACGACCAGGCATACTGGCGCCATATTGAAGAGACTGTGGCCGATATTTGCCGGCTTTATGGCTACCAGCGCATCGATACTCCGGTTTTCGAGGACTCCGGGCTTTTCGTTCGCAGTATAGGGGAAGACACCGACATTGTGGAGAAGGAGATGTACTCCTTCAACGACCATGGCGGGGATCTTCTGACCTTACGTCCGGAAGGGACAGCTCCGGTGTGCCGGGCGTATTTAGAGCACGGGATGCATAACCTGCCCCAGCCGGTCAGGCTATACTATATCACCCCGATATTCCGATACGAGCGTCCTCAGGCGGGACGATTCCGCCAGCACTGGCAATTCGGCTTCGAGGGACTGGGCAGCTCCGATCCCGCCCTCGATGCTGAGGTCATCGAGATGGCCTGTGTGCTGTATCGCCGCCTCGGTTTGAGGGACACTGTCCTGAAATTGAACAGCATCGGCTGCCGTAACTGCCGGCCCCAGTACCTCAAGTGCCTTGAGGAATACTATTCGAAGAAGATTGACCTCTTGTGCCCCGATTGCAAACGCCGGCTGGAGAGGAATACGCTAAGGCTGCTCGATTGCAAGCAGGAATCCTGCATGCCTCTTACGGAGCAGGCTCCGAAGAGCAGCGACTCTCTCTGCGCCGAATGTCAGGATCACTTCGATTTCCTTAAGAAGTATCTTGTCATTTTTGACCTGGAATTCGACCTCGATCACCGGCTGGTTCGTGGACTCGACTACTATACCAGGACCGTTTTTGAAATCCAGCCGCTGGGCGAAAAGGGGGCGCAAAGCACCCTGGGTGGTGGCGGCAGATACGATGATCTCATGGAAGAAATTGGCGGCAGACCCACGCCCGGAGTCGGATTTGCCACTGGCATCGAGCGAATGATCCTCAATATAAGGAGGCAGGGTATCGTTGTGCCTCCCCTCCCTCAGCCCACCACCTTTGTCGCCTTCCTCGGCCAGGAGGCAAAGGATAAGGCTGTGGGGTATGTCGCACAAATGCGCCGGGAGGGGATCGGTGCCATCCTTGCTTCGGGAAACCGCAGCCTGAAGGCACAACTAAGACAAGCCAATGCCCTCGGTGCCACTTCTGCTATCATCATCGGTGAGGATGAGCTTCGGGATGGGATGATAGTCTGGCGCGATATGACCAGGAGCGAGCAACAGCGCTTGAGCTTCGAGGATGCTCTTTCTCTAGTCAAGAGTCGAGAGTCTGGAGTCTGGAGTCTGGAGCCTAGAGCGGGATGGGAGGGGGACTCTTGACCCTTGACTCTAGACTCTCGACTACTAGGTTGGGGTGAATATGTTCATCGCCGGCATAATTACCGTCAGCGATAAGGGCTCCCGGGGAGAGCGCAAGGATGAAAGCGGTGCCGTAATCCGGGATCTGCTCTCCGGAATAGGGGCGCAAGTCTCCCGATACGAGATCGTCCCCGACGAGAGAGAGACGATATCCGCCAGGTTGATCGAGTGGGCCGATGGTGCGGGGATCGATCTGATTCTCACCAGTGGCGGCACCGGGCTCAGTCCCCGGGATGTTACCCCGGAGGCCACGCTGGCGGTGGTGGAAAGACTCGCCCCCGGTTTTTCCGAAGCCATGAGGCTGGAGAGCCTGAAGAAGACGCCCATGGGGATGTTAAGCCGAGGCGTATCCGGCATCCGTGGCAAGACCCTGATTGTCAATCTCCCCGGCAGCCCGAAGGCGGTACGCGAGTGCCTCGAAGTAATCCTCCCTACCCTTCCTCACGCCATTGAAACGCTCCGCGGTGAAGCCTCCGAATGCGCTGCCATGGAAGCTAGTGGACAGCCCGATGCAGATGCGCAATAAGCAAGATCACTCGGCTGAGATTCTATGGGTATATCCCCCACGGCCCGAATCTGAGAACTGGTGGTGCCGCCAGTATGCGGATATCGAGATACCCGAGGGGTGGGAGTTTCTGGCACCCGGTGATGCTTTCGTAACCAGGCAGGTAAAAGCGGGACCGCATTGGGTAGCCAGGAAACGCGCTAAAGGCTACACCAAAACGCTGGGCATATGGGCTCCGAAGGAGAACATCGAAGCTGCTCAGAAGCTAGCAGAAGAGACGAGGGCACAGAGAGAGGCTAAGCGAGTTATTTCACGAGCAGCGCGTGAAAGACAGGAGGCCAGGTATCAAGAGCAATTTGCGGAGGCTGTCTATAAGTATCTCGGTTTTTCGCCGAGGCACGAGAGGTTGGCTCGTGACATCGCCAAGGGTGTTGCTGAGCATGCGACGCAAGTTGGCAGTGATCGAGTAGGGCGAACGCGGAAACTATCCCTCGAAGAGAAGGCGATGCTGGCCGCACGAGCGTACATCCGACACAACTATACCAAATACGAGGATAGACTGTTCAATTCCGAATTTTCGCTGGAACCCGGCGACTACCTATACTACCGGGAAATAAGATCTGAGGCAAACGAGGCAGTTGACAAGTTCTTGAGCCGTCATCGCTTGCCCAATTTGGATCTGATAAAATAGGTAAAGAGGCGAAGCCCCTTTAAAAGCGCAGGACATGGCCGCTTGAGGGGGTTTCAGGGGGACAATCCCTCTGATGATCTTGCCTCATAAAACGCTAAGTAACCGGTCATCACTTTCACTCAAAACTCAAAACTCTAGTTCTATTGCCGACCTCAGCCGATACAGTGTCGGCGACATCCTCGATTCAGTGCTTCTGAGAAGAAACTTCGCAAGAACGTATGAGTAAGATGAGGTAGTTCAAAGAATCCTGACGAGGAGAGACGTCATGCTTGAGTCGCCGCTCTATCAGCAGCTTCTGAAAGAAGGGAGAGAGGAGGGGAGAGAAGAGGGAAGAGAAGCGGGAACAGAGGAGGCATTAAAGAGCGGCGTGCTTGCCGTGCTGGAAGCCAGGTTTGAGGTGGCGCCACAGGATGTTGAAGAGGAGGTCAAGACTGTCCAGGGGTTAAGGCAACTTGAAATAGTCCTGAAGAGGGCCTCGGTGAGCAAAGACCTAGCCGAGTTTCGAGATTTCCTCGTGAAGGTAAGGTCTTCTTCGCCATCCTCATGAGC
The DNA here is from genome assembly GCA_023271485.1 of Dehalococcoidia bacterium. GTDB lineage: Bacteria > Chloroflexota > Dehalococcoidia > SZUA-161 > SpSt-899 > BS503. The sequence continues at coordinate 10,750 of JALPXT010000014.1, forward strand.
CCTGCCAGCCTTTAGCGGGAGTGCATGGGCTGGGCCTGTTCTGGCAGGCCGAAGCAATACACATCGAAAAATTTGACCGTGGTGGAGCTAATCCAGGGGTGAAGAGATACGATTATGCCGAAATACGATGTCACGCTGAAAAGGGTCACCGATACGTTCGCTGCGAATTATGTGAGGTTTGCTCTCGGCGTTGAACCATTCACTGTAGGAGTGATGGATGTCAGGAAGGTGCATAAGAGGCTTCCTTTGCTTTTGAGGGAGGTAGATTTCGCCGCCAGGGTTTTTGCAGAAAATGTGGTATAATTAACCATCAGGACGGTTATTCATCTTCAAAGGCCAGAATAACTTTGGATTCGCCAGGGGAGGGACGAGAAATGGCTGAGGCACTTAAGGGGATCACCGCAGAACTCTATGAGGCCATGATCGCAGTTGTTGATGAGCGGGTGAAGGAGATTCGGGTAACCAGAGAAGATTTCAGTGAGCTGAAAGGGATAGTTGGGGACCTGGCTCATTCTCACAATCAGTTGAGAGAAGTAGTTACGGAACTGGCTCAAGGCCACCGGGAACTGGTTCAATCTCACAATGAACTGAGAGAAGTGGTTACGGAACTGGCTCATTCTCACAATGAACTGAGAGAAGTGGTTACGGAACTGGCTCATTCTCACAATGAACTGAGAGAAGTGGTTACGGAACTGGCTCATTCTCACAATGAACTGAGAGAAGTGGTTACGGAACTGGCTCATTCTCACAATGAACTGAGAGAAGTGGTTACGGAACTGGCTCATTCTCACAATGAACTGAGAGAAGTGGTTACGGAACTGGCTCATTCTCACAATGAACTGAGAGAAGTGGTTACGGAACTGGCTCATTCTCACAATGAACTGAGAGGAGCCGTTACGGAACTGGCTCATTCTCACAATGAACTGAGAGGAGCCGTTGGAGAGCTGGCCCAGGCTCAGGCAAGGACGGAGAAGGCGGTGGCAAATCTAGCCCACCAGGTAGGGCGAATGAGCGATACCCTCGGATACGGGCTTGAGGACTTAGGGGAGTGGGTTCTCCCAGCGTATTTTGAAAGGGCTTATGGCATTACCGGTGTTGAAAGATGTATCCGCAGGTTTATCAAGGTAGACAGGAAAGAGGTGGAGGTAAACCTCTATGCTGAAGGAAAGCGTAATGGAGAGGCGGTTGTGCTTTTGGGCGAGTCCAAGAATCGGATTGGGCGGACGGAGGTAAAGAAGTTTGTGGCTCATCTGAGAGTGATTGAAAGGGTTCTTGATAAGCCTGCCTTTCGCTTTCTATTTGGATTTTGGGCTCATCCGAGCGCTGAGCGGCTGGCACGAGAAAACAACATTGAGGTAATCTCCTCCTACCAATTGACAAGATGAGTGGTAACTACACAGCCCTTAATCAACATTAGGAAGAAAACCGCCGATGAACACCGATTCACGGAGATTCAAAAAATTACAGGGGCACATCTGTGTTTATCAGCGTGCATCAGCGGTTCCATTCTTAATTGCCTGAGTGGTTACTTGAGTTTTAACTCTGTAACTAGTCAGGTTGTCATGTTCACGGTTGTCTGCCGGCTAGCGTGTAGGGGGATAGTGTGGGTTAAGGCTGTGTTAGCCATTGATGAAGTGGTTCTATTTATGTCAGTATCCATATACAGATATTGATAAGGGAGGCTGGAATGGCTTTGACAAAGAAGGTAATGGTCCTCTTTGATCCCGAGCAGTATCACGGGCTGGGTAAGGAAGCCGGACGGCGTGGCTGCTCTGTGGGGGCCTTAATTCGAGAAGCGGTGAATAAGGAGATCCCCAAAGTGGAACCGAAGGAGAAGAAGCTTGAAGCGGCAAATCGTCTCGTTTCTGCGGAGGAGGAGGTGCCCGACTGGAAAGAGATTGAAAGCCTCATAGCCCGAGGGCATTTGAATGAGAAATGAGCTTCTTTTCATTGATACCAATGTGGTGATGGACGCCCGCGGCAAGGAGCATCCGTACAGAGCTTCCTGTGGTCGAATCATTCTTGAAATAGCTGCCTGCTCTTTCCGAGAGAATTTCGGCATTCCCGTTACTGATACCGAGGTTTTCCAGGAAATTCTTTATCGGTATGCGCTTGTCGGTAAGTGGGAAACAGGCATTTCAGTATGCCGGGATTTATTCACCCTGGGGCTGGATATTCTTCCTATTGGCTCTGGAGAGGTCAAGAAAATGATTGAGCTTGCTGAGATCTACAAGGGCAAGGGTGTCCCTCCACGCGATTTAGTTCATACCGCTGCCATGCTAAATCATGGGGTTGAGAAAGTTATCTCCGCCGATGCCCACTTTGACCTCATCAAAGAAGTGGTAAGAATTGACCCCCAGGATTTATATCAAAGATAAAGTTGGGTTAATCTTGGGCTCACGGCGAGGAAGAGGGCTATCCAAACTGGAACCCCGCTGCCGGCCTCAACAACGACGGCATTGTGGACATCTTTGACCTGGTGCTGGTGGGGAGGAACTTTGGCAAGGGCCAAGAAAAATAGGGTAGCAAGGGAGTAAAATAAGAGAGAAGGCCTAGCATGAATAGTCAGGTGCTCCGACATCGGTTCATGGTATGGGAATACCATGTCATGAGCCGGGCCAGTACTCTCGGGAGGTTCCGACAGTGAAAGGGATAATCTGGATAATAGTGACAGTGATGCTCATTATAGCTCTGGTGGCGATGGCGCTCCCGCTGGGCGCTTCTGGGGGGACAATATACGCCGCTGCTTCTGCCGTATCGGAAATACGAATTGAGCAAACACCCGCAGCAAACGAGGTCCACTCTTACCAGCCTGTTCATATTTTCGCAAAGCTCAGTGAGCTGACTCAAACTGCTCAATTGAAAGCATCCCTGGAGATAGACTTCAGCACCGAGAACTGGGGTGCTTTACCGCAACTTCCTGATGGCTTTGGTGTTGACTTGCAGATGCCCATGGTGCCACTCCCCTGGGCTGAAGGCTGGTATATGGCCAGTATCCCTCCTTTGCCCGCACAAAGCTTCTCTTTCCCCAGGCCCCTTGGTGAGGATGCGGTGCTTCATATTTCCTCCTCAGTTAGCTATAGGATTCTCGTTGATGGAGTACAGGCGGGGGAAACAAAAACCTACATCGTGCTTAAGGGGGAGGTGAGCCAGGAGCTCACGCCAATTATTTATACCTCTCCTTATTTTGATATCACTGACGCGGCTGATGTTTCGAAGATGATGGGGGTATTTGAAGAGACATTTGGTCTCGGACCAAAAGGATGGGCATTCCCGGATGATGAAGCGATGAAATGTCTCATCATCGCCTGGGATGATAAAGGGCTGGAAGGTATCACCAGCGTATCGTTTGAATATCAAGTGAAAGAAGGGGAGTGGAAGGCTGCCTCAGTGGCAGACCACCCTATAATGGCAACCATTAAAGGGATAGTTGATCATCTGAACCAGGCTTTAATCGAGGTGGAAGCTAAAGTTAGGGGGATCAAACCGGATTTCGAAATCGGAGACATCGAGGGTCCTCTATGGATAGGTAGTGTCGAGATACCCGCTCAAGAAGCCGGAACCTATGTTCGCTACAGGGCGGAGGCGACAGATGTGGATGGGAACTCCGCAACCTCTCCAATCGGCTTTTACCAGGTAGTAGACGATGAAAGCAAGACGCGGGTTCTTATCATTGATCCCCACGTCAGGATAAGAGTGCTTCAGGAAGGGGTTAAGGAATTAGCAAAAGTTGCAGCTCAGGCGAATGCTTACCAGGTCCCTGAAGACATTGTAGTTGACCTTGAAAAGGCAGAAAGAGTAGCGCAGATTGTAAACGATTATGGTATTACGCCTTTTCACCACTGGCAACACCTGGGCAAACATTATGACCTCTATATCGCCTACCCTAGCGATAATCTGCCCGACCTGCTAAGAGGGTTTGAGCCTGACACTATCCTGTTGAGCAACCTGTATTTGGGAAAAGACACTGTGCTCTTCAATTGGGATCTTGCTGAGTTGGGCGTCCTTGATGAGCTTATCCAATACGTTAAGACTAATAACACCGGAGTAATTGCCACACATGGCACGCTGAGCGATTGGAGGGTGTGGGCTAGCCCAGAGGAGCAATACAAGATCGGGGCAAGGGGACATGTGGGAGAGGAGATGCCTCATGATTTAAGCCCTATGGATGAAAGAACGGTCGCTGCACTTCTAGGGATGCCTCACCTTTCTATCTGGCAGTTTGCCAGAGATACGGTAGCGGAGGCGCTTTACGAAGCTTATCCAGCAGTTGGGATATTAGCTGGCTCTATACCCTTGCAGGTTCCTTATATTCCCTTTGATGGCTCCATCGGGGTAACGCCCGAAGGTCGAGGCTCCCCCATCCTTGAAGGTCTTCCTGATCAGTTTGTAATTGAGATACCAATGCCTGAGGAGCTTCAAGATATAGGCGTTAAGTCGTTCACCCAGATCGGCTGGCAACTGGCCCTTCCCCAATCCATAGCCTATGCTGCCTGGAAGGCAGCGGAGGAGGCAAAACCTGAAGCGCAGAAGATCTATCAAAGATTGAATCGGCTTATAGAGCAAGCTACCGGAAATCAAATCAGCAAATTAAACATATCAGATAGTCTGGATTGGGGACTGGAGAGCTTTTACAATTCAATATCCTCAGCTACTATCTCGCCGGAAGGTCTTGATATCAAACTCTCCATCCCCGGAATTGAAGGCGACGTTGAGCAAAAATTAGAAATAAACTTGGATAAGCTCCTTCAGCTTATTCCTTTGAGGCTTGTAGCTATGTCCGATGAAGGGCTTGCAGGCATCATCACCTATGATAAGTACTTTGATCCAGAAGGGTATCGTTCGGTCTTCTTCAGCCCTCGAATCGAGGCCAGCCCGAGCGAATATAGTGCTAGACTTCTAATCAATGCCGTGGAATGGACAGCCCAATGGCAACACCGCGACATTACTGAATTGCTCGGCGGACTTGTTCGAGTGCCCAGGGAGCAGGCGAGCATATTCCAGGAGCAGGTAAACCAGATAACGGGAGTGAGGGTATTCTCAGGGGGGCTGCTGCTAAATGAGCAAGGAAATACAATCATCGAGGTAGATGCAGGCGAGCTGAGTCATCTTAAACTACTGGTTGCCCATCCCACCACCGCCGGGATTGAGGTGAGGGTGAGTCAAGGGGAAGCACGGGTCCAGAGCAAGGTTAACCTGGATGAGCGTATTACCAGAGTGGTAATCAAGGTCAATGAACCCGGCACCCTAAAGATCGGGTTACAGGCTGCTGACCCAGACGTTTCCCTGAACCCGGCTTATGTAGAGGCGAAAGGTATTCTTGTGGGGGATGCCAACCGGGATGGCAGGGTAGATTCCGCTGACCTGGCCCTGGTAGCCAAGGCATTCAACACAAAACAGGGTGAGGTGAATTTTGATCCAGATGCGGACTTGAACCAGGACGACATCGTGGACATTTTCGATTTAGTGCTGGTGGGGAGGAACTACGGGAAGCCCGTAGACTCCTGGTATCTCACTCTAATTGAGCAAATTGATGTATCGGGAGCAAATACCTACCGTATGGCAACGACTGGGGTGGTCAATGTCATTAGAGAGCAGACGCCGGAGGGCGCGGAATATACCTACTCCCCTCGGGATATAGCCGGAATGGTAGCCGGTCAAGAAGAGCGTAACCTTTGAAATAAAGTCCGTCTTCCTGCCTCATGGCCGAGAGCTTCGTCACGTATACTATCATTCAGATAGCTTCACCTTCTATGCCTTTGATGAGGAGGGAGGACATGTGGAAGCAAGCTTTACCGGATTTACCACCCACGACCCAAAGGAAAATGTTGCGGTCCACATGTGTTGGAATTTCGTGGCGACCCGGACCATGGCAGATGGGACAAGTGATACCTTTAATCACCTCATCGTATCCTACAAGAGTGACTCTTATGGCTTGCCCCAGGTACCGCTTGACATCTATGAATGGGCTACTCCCTTAGAAGATGTGGAGATGGTAGAGATTGTATCTGACCTCAACCCACCTCAGTGGGCTGCCCAGGCATTAGGTCTCTCCCGGATCGCCTGGACCGTAACCGAACTTAACACCGAACAAATTGCCAATCCGTTTCCTATTGTAGCTATTATCGCTGCGGTTGTAGTAGCCGATGTGATAATAGAACTTTATAGCGACGTGTTCAACGACGGTCGTTTGGATGGTGATGGGTTCTCAATGTTTAAAGAAGGCGGCAGAGCAATTGCAGAGGCTGTTGGTGTTTCTGGGGACCGCGGCGCTTTTATTGGTGGAGGTATAAGGCTCGGGCTTGGTCTTGCTACAGGAGCAGGTCCCTTGAAGCTAGCGAAGAAGCTGGGTATAACCGCGGCTACCCTCGCAACGAAGAAAGCAGTCCAGGTAGCTACGGTTGCTGGTGACATCGGCTCGCTGGTTGATGCAACTAGTTTTACCATCGAGGGGACGAGAAAAATAATAGAAGAGCAAAAAGCACAGCCACTGGTCAACCAGCCACCAGTTGCTCGCGCCGGCGCTGATCAGACAGTCTATACCGGCACCCTGGTTACCCTGGATGGCTCAGCAAGCCACGATCCCGAGGGAGGGCTTTTGTCTTTCCAGTGGACTCAAATTGCTGGAGCAACGGTCGCCCTGTCTGACTCCTCAGCACGCAGGCCAACGTTTACGCCCACGGTAGCCGGTTCCTACACCTTCGCGCTGGAGGTATCCGATGGAGAGCTGGTGGGGGTTGATTTTGTTGTTATCACGGCTAAGCCCTATGAGCTCGAAGAGAACCAGGTAGTAACCTTCCCCGACCGCGATCTTGAGGCGGCAATCCGTGATGCGCTGGGAATAGACTCTGATGTAGACATTTACCGTTCCGACCTTGAAACGCTCACCGAGCTTAACGCCTCAGGTAGAGCCGTCTCGGACCTCACCGGACTGGAATACGCTGTCAACCTGATCCGGCTACCCCTCGCCGTGAACCAGATAACCGACATCTCTCCCCTGGTGCAGAACGAGGGTCTCTCTAGAACAGATGAGATCGACCTCCGGGGGAATCCTTTGAGTGAAGAGTCCCTCAATACTTATATCCCCGAACTCAGGGCGAGGGGCGTGAGAGTGATTCATTGACACACCATTCATGTTGGGCGGCACGCTGCTCTACTATATGAAGCTCGTTTCGTAGTCGCCGTGGCATAGGGAGCGTAAAAAATGGGAGCCCTCACATGGATATTAACCGACCTGATGGAAGTAAAGATACAAGGTATATTCGTGGGCTTGATATGAGAGAGTCCCTTACTTACGCGCTTAATGTTGTAGGCGAGCATTGGGAACTTTACAGGGAGCAGTATGAAAGGGGGCTGAGAAAATGAATCGAGAGGAACACTTCAGGCGAAATAACGACCTTTTTAAATTGTTTATGGAGCAGATATTCTTCTTCCCGGAATTTAGCGAAGGGATCCCTGAGGATAGCGAATTGATTTTCCTTCCTGAGTATGACCCTGAACTATATAGGGCAAATCTTGATTTAGCCAGGCAAGCCCAAGCTGAGGATAAGCGAGTTATCCATATCAAAGTAAGCTTAATTCCTGAAGTTAGAACTGTTTTTGTGCCTAAAATGGAACTGGTGAAACCAATCTAAGAGAGTCTCTGGTGTGGCAAATTTATAGTAAGTATCCATTTTTGTGCCGGGCGAACTCGAGAATCGCAGATATTTCACCGCTCGGCAGATTGCCCATAAATTTGCAGATCTGGAGTGAGCATAGTGGACTTAGCGGAAAGGGGAAGACATGAAGACAAAGCACAATGTTGTAAGTACGGATGCCCCGGTGTGGTTTATTCTCTCACTATTTTTGATAGCTATGGCAGCCGGGTGTCCCGGGCCGCCCACGCCGGCGGAGCCGGATGAGCCTCAAAGGGCGGTTCCGGTGGTGCCCAACGACAGCGTCGTGGCAGCTCAAATCGTTTCCATCAAGTCTGTTACAGGTGTTTTTCCTTGGGAGGTGGAGCTTCATCTGAGGGATTCGCAGGATGTTCCCGGCTATGCGAACCTGACCAAGAAAAGGGTGGGACAGACCTTAACCGCAAGAACCAGGGAAGATATGGCGCCATACCAGGCGGAAGACTCGATCACCGGGAACCTCAGTCTGGCAGGGGACGAAAAGGGCACCTTCTTCCATCTCTCGAACGTCTCTAAGAAAGAGGAGGGGTAAGTGCTCAGGTTGCCGGGTTCACGGTTCAAAATTCAAGGTTCAACGTTCAACGCTCACGGTTCACACATTACAGCTCACGCTACACGCTACGCGCTACCCGCTATGATGAGGGGTAAGTATTTAGCCACGGAGGAACCGAGATGAGGATGAAATCTATTATCCACTGGGCAACATTCTGGTTTCTCATATTCAGCCTGGTGTTTCCGGCCCTGTCTCCGCGGCCTCCGGTCAGCGACAGCCCTCACTCTCTTATGCCATTCCACCCCGACCTGGTGGAAAAATGGCAAAAGAGCCCGGAGCAAGCCCCATCCTTCTCGCCTCCGCTGGCGGGCTTGAAGCAATCCCCCGGGTGGCCTGTCTTGCAGGCCGAGGGGACACTGAATGCCCTCCTATTGCTGGTGGATTTCGATGATAAACCCGCTTCGGTAGAAGCCGGCTATTTCGATGACCTGGTTTTCGGGCCTTCACCCCCTTCTGTGCGTGATTATTTCCGCGAGGTGTCCTTCGGCAAGCTCGATATTGTCACCGTGAACCTCCCCAGCGCCTCGGACTGGTTCAGAGCTCCTGAGAGTTACGATTACTATGTGGACGGGAAAGGCGGTGGCGGCTCCTACCCCCGAAATGCCCAAAGGCTGGTAGAGGACCTGGTTGAACTGGCCGACCCGCTTATTGATTTTAGTGAGTATGACAACAACGGTGATGGCTATGTAGATATTCTGATGGTGGTTCATGCCGGAACCGGCAGGGAGGCTACAGGGGACAATAATGATATCCATTCCCATGCGTGGCATACCTCAAGGGATGTATCAGTGGATGGCGTTAAAGTGCATCATTATGCCATGATGCCGGAGTACTGGCCCACGGATTGGGCGCCTCTTCCGAATATGACGATCGGCGTTTTCGCCCACGAGCTGGGGCACATCTTTGGCCTTCCCGACCTTTATGATACCGATGGATCCTCGCATGGGGTGGGCCGCTGGTG
>JALPXT010000015.1 GCA_023271485.1 Dehalococcoidia bacterium
TCTTAACGATATCATGGATGTTATACCATCTCTCTATCATGACTATCTATCCTTTCTACTCTTCAGCTTTGACCTGTTTGGTGCATATCATATGCCCGGCAAATCTAGGCACAAAGTATACCACAGGTCCGGGTATGAGATAATATGGGAGACGGAGTAGAAAATCAGCAAGCTTAAAGGCATGCGAAATAGACCGTGTCTTACTCCTATCGGGTAAATCTTGGCTTCTCAGGAGCACTTTATCAGCAAGTTGTGGTATGCCATTTCTCACCTTCTCCACAAGCCAATTTTCGGCAACTCCTATCCCTCTAACCTGATACCCTCTTTGTCTCATCTCAATAGGATTCCAGAACGAGCGATGCTCTTGATGTGGATTCCCGCCATAGGCTTTCTGCCCGGCGAAAGCCACCGGGGTACTTATAATGACTTCCCTTCGGGCTATTCCCTCAATATCTTGGAGAACCTTCAGCCCCTCCTCCCTTTCAAGGTGCTCTATGGTTTCCAAAAATAAAACTATATCAAAGCTTTTGTCCTTGAAAGGAAGCCTTCTGACATCGCACAGGATATTTTCATTGTGGGTTTTTGCCCTCTTACACACTTTTAGGTACGGCTCATATACATCTATCCCAACAGTGTAAAATCTCTTTCTATTATTTATGAACCCCATCAAATCCCCATCGGCACAGCCTATATCCAAAACGCTTTGAGCTTGGTTATCAATGCCTCTCCACACCATGTGCCAGCAGGTGAAAGGCAGGTAAGTGCCTATCTTTTGGGCCAGGCCCCAGCTTTTGTCGGCTAGTTTACCAAGCATAGCTTTACCTCTTTTGAGCGATAAATATGAAATCGCGACAGCTATAGCCGAAAAATTTGTTTTCCAGCCAAAATGCTATATTCACCACTTTTCTGACCAATTTAACTGCCAATGGCGGTCTGTCATAAAACCACTCCCCCATAGTTCCAATGCCCTTATGGTGTACCAGAAGAGTGAACCCTGTTTCCTTTATCATGGCTTTGACCTGTCTTTGGGGGAAATTATAAGGGTGAGGTTTATCACGTAAACCTACCTTTTCCCTAGCTGCGCGAACTAGCCTACGCAAGGGTGCGTAGCAGTTTACGGTAAGAATTAAGAAACCCCCTGGTTTCAAGACTCTATGTATTTCTTTTAGCCCTTTCGCAGGCTCAAGAGAGTGGTCTAAAGTGTTTGTCGTAATAACAGCATCAAAATAATCACTATCAAATGGAATATCCTCCAGATTGCCTGTTCCCCACTCTATATCAGGGGGTAGCTCAAAGTTAGATAAATAAAAATCCATTAGCGGGTCTAAACCAAATCTCTGACCTACTGGTATATGGCTAATTATTCCATCCGGTCCACAGCCAATATCTAAAATCTTCCACTCTGGGCTAAATGAGATGTATTTGGCAATAAGGTCTATATACCAACCCCAATATTTGTTTAACTGTTTGCTCGTCGAATCTGATTTCAGAGATTTCCAATTTTGCCAACCTTCTTTTTCAGCTTTTTGGGCTATTCCCCATCTTTTCATTCTTTTTTGCACGTTCAGTTGCCCTCCGTCTTCTAGGTTAGGCAGTAAAAACCTCCAAATATCTTTGGACTATTATTGACCAGTCAAAGCCCTGGGCAAATTCCCTGGCATTAGCGCCCATACGCCTGGCTTCCTCAGGATTGTCCAGTAAATATCTTGTCTTTTCCGCCAGCTCTTCCTCATCTCCTATTTCTACTAAAAATCCATTCCAGCCATCTCTAACCTGCATTAAGGCTCCCGGTGTTTTGGTGGCTACTACTGGTTTGCCGGCTGCCATTGCCTCAATTACAACTAAAGGGAACTGCTCAACAACGGATGGCAAGATAAACATATCACAGGCTAGGTAGAGCTTCGTTACATCGTCTAGCGGCACAGTTCCGGTCAACCTCACGTTGTCCTCTAATTTAAAGGATTTAATTAAGTCAAAAATTCTGGCCGTATATCCCCCTGGCTTATCTATCTCAACGCTCTCAAAAGGGCCTACCAATAGGAATAGAGCCTTCTCATAATTATACTGGTTTATCACGATATTGGCTGCCCTTACCAGGTATTCTAACCCCTTCATCTGGTTAATCCGGCCCACGAATAGGATTAGTTTCCTGCCATTCAGTTGATATTTTGCCTTAATGTCATTTACTTTAGTATTAGAGGAAGACAAATGCATATCTATGCCTGGGGGTAGCACCACAAATTTTTGCTCAGCCAGTTTTAAGCACCTTATCAAATGAGACCTCTGTGAATCATTCTGCACTATCGTCCTTTTCACTCGCTTCATGGTGAAGCTTCCCAGGAGTAATAAAAGTCTATTTAATATCCCTCCGGATTGCGATGGCCAAAAGGCAGCATGATGATTATAGAAAATCTTGCCGTTTAATCCCTTGTTCAAGATAAGCAACAAAAAAGTGAGCGAAATGACGTAAGTATTCATAACATCGAATTCGCCCGCTTGCTTAAGGCATTTATTCACTTTAAATGTAAATAGCGTTGTGTTTAAACCACTGCGAATCCAGTAGAGAAAGGGGAATTTACCTTCCAGGGCACTAGGCGGGAAGGATTTTACTGGAAGCCGAACAATGTTAATGCCATCAACCTGCTCCAAAGAAGGGTCGAATGGTGAATACTTCCTATCCAGAATGGTCACTTCATGCCCCATCTTTACCAGGTATTTTGACATAAAGGATATATGTCCTTCAGGGCTTCCTACCCTGTCAGGGGGTATTTTTTGCACCCCTGTAGATATGTGTAATATCCTCATATTACTTTTCAGCCTTTTTGTATTTTTGTATCCAGAAATAGGTGTGCCTTAGGCCGTCATCGAGGCTTACTTTAGGGCGCCAGCTCAGTAAAGCCTTGGCTTTGGTTATATCTGCGGTTCGACTGATAGGTCCAACAGACCTTGTAGAATCATAGGCTATCTTTATATCCTTCCCTGAAAGGCTTACTATTTTCTGGGCGATAGTGCCGATGCTAACTGGTTTGCCTGAGCCGATATTGATGATGAGAGGAGATTCATAGAGATTTGATTGAGACTCGTTGAGATTAGAGATTTTTTCTTCAAGTCTGAGCAGGGCATTTATGCAATCTGAGACATAGAGAAAGTCCCGTGATTGCTTACCGTCACCCCGGACAATAAACTCCTCCTTTGGGTAAAGGATTGCCTTCTGGATGAGGTCAGCAATTACATGAGCTTTTTCTCCCAGGGGTTCATTTTCCCCGTAGATATTGAAGATGCGGGCTATGCCGATATCAATACCCTTCATCCAATTAAGCTCTATCTCACCCATAAGCTTAGCCCAACCATAACCCCCATCGGGGTTGATTATCCTAGGTTGGTTTTGACAAAACTCAAGGTCATCCTCAGAAAAGACAGCACCGGGGGAGTATTGTTTGTCCATAGGATAGACGGCGACGCTGGAGGCGTAGATAAGTTTCCTAACCTTCTTTTCCAGGCAAGCTCTGAAGATGTTGGCGTCAATAACCAGGTTTGTTTGGAGGGCAGCCAGCTCGGCAAGCTCGCTGCCGTGAAGATATTCTAAACTTCCCACCCTGGCGGCAAGATGGAAAACGCAATTCGCCCCTTCCATAGCTTTTAGTGCCTGATGATAGTCGCTCAGGTCTGCCCTCCTAAGTTCGATGTCTGAAGTCCTAACTCCTAAGTCGGTTAGGTTCTCAATGCCGAGATGAGCCAAATCGCTAACCACAATTACCTCCCTCCCCTGTTTAAGGAGGCTGTTTACCAGATGACTCCCGATAAAGCCGGTGCCGCCGGTTACTATGGTTTTCATGTTCCTGGTGCTGAGTTCCCTAAGCTTTGCAAAGTAAAAATCCCCCCTCGGGAGCTACTTCCTCCAACTCACCTGTCTTGGGATTTACCTTAAAACCTAACGTTTCTAAAGCGTAAACTCCAAGGAGAGGTCGAGGCACCTCAAGTTGAGCGATGAAGGCCAGCCCCCTCCTTCCTTTTGCCTCCACTTCAGCCCAGAATAACTCAGCTTCAGCCTCACTTTTGTTGGCCAAGGTTAGCTTCACCCGGTATCCCGTTTCGGAAAGACCCAACTGATTGATGCTCCTCGGGTCTAAGACTATATACGTTGAGCCGGTATCAACGAGCATTTCCATTGACCTGGAAGCCTTCTTGCCATGAATCATTACTTTAGTATAAACAAAGCCCACGCTATCTGGCCTCCTTTCCCAGTAGTCTCCTTGCCGCTATGCGTACTGCCTCGTCTGAGGTGTGACTGGCGCTCCAGCCAAGCTTTTTCATCTTATCCACGCTGAAATGGACTACAGGCACATCCCCAGGCCAGCCTCGCTTGCCACCGGTGTATTTGAAGTTTACATCTCTTAATCCCATCTCTTCGGTTACTATTTGAGCAACCCGGGTGACGGTAGTAAAGGATTCACAGCCCAAATTATAGACATCATATTGATTATCGGAGTTATTGAAGGCACAGAGCATGCCATCAATGCAGTCCTCAACCAGGAAGAATGGCTTCTCCTGATTGCCGTCGCCAAGGATTTCAAGCTCCTCCGGATTTTGCTTTAGCTTTTGAATAAAGTCGTAAATAACCCCATGCCCCATTCTAGCCCCCACTACATTGGCAAAGCGAAATATCCAGGCTTTAATACCGAAGAGATGGCAGTAGGCACTGATAAGCCCTTCACAGGCAAGCTTGCCGGCGCCATAGAGATTTATAGGCAGGAGAGGACCAAAGGTCTCAGCAAGAGCTACCGGTGGAGCATCTCCATAAACACAAGCGCTTGAGGCAAAGACTATTTTATCTATATTATTCTGCCTCATCGCCTCCAGAACATTGCGGGTAGCTATGGTGCAGTTTTTAAGGTCAAGGTCAGTAACCCTGTTTCCAGCGGGAATATCAGTATTAGCTCCCAGGTGCCAGATGACCTCATGTCCCTTCATTGCCTGTTTCAGGGTATCAAAATCCAGCAAATCAGCCTCCATGAAGCGGAAGCTTTTCTTACCCAGGTGATGCTCAATCCACTCTCTTTTGCCCGAGACAAGGTTGTCATATACTGTAACCTGGTTACCTTCCTCCATTAGCCTATCTACCAGATGGCTTCCGATGAATCCAGCACCGCCGGTAATGAAGTACCTGGTGGCTTTACTTGGTGACATTACATTTATTCCTCCATTAGTTTATTTACTATTATCAACGATATGATTTCTCTGTAAATCTAGCCAACCCAGAGAATACCGCCGAGAAGTAGCCAAGGCTAAGATGGAATAGAACTGTTATAGTGAGGGAGAACTTTCTCCAGGCGCCATTTGGGCGTTTGAAGAGCTCCCTTGCTATCTGTAGGGGTAACCTGATTAGTATTCGCTGTAATAACTTGTATTCAGGTGACAGCACGTCACTACCCGCGATGCCCTTGTTGGCGTAAAGCCTCTTAAACATAGCTTTGGTATACCCTTGCCAGTAGGCTTGGCGTTTAATAAACTCTGGTGTCAGCCTGTAACTATAAACCTTATGCCAGACCTTCACGGTCGGATTATAAACTATGGCTTTTCCTGTCTTGCTCCTTAAGGCTATGGAGAACTCGGTATCGTCACCCACTGGCCCTCTTTTCCCAGCCTCATGTGCCCCTTCTGTTCTCCCGAATGTGTCAGAAAAAAGGCAGAATTGGAACGCTTCCTTCCTGAACGACATGCTATGCCCCCAAGCATTCCTTACCTCTCTTACTTCATTCCAGCCAGACCAAGCAGTGCAGCTTACTATACCAATAGAACTCCTCAGGGAGCCATTTCATTGACTCATCCTCCCAGAGAGGAAAGGCAGGACCAGTTACACCGATGATGGAATCATCTTCATAGCTTTTCACCATTTCTTCTGCCCAATCAGAGAAAAGAACTACAACATCATCAACAAAAGCGATAATATCTCCTTTTGCCTCTTTGATACCCAGGTTTCTAGCGGCTGATAACCCTGGCTCACCGTCATTGAAGAGGACCTTAAAGGGGAGATTCTTTGGGATTGGTTGAGCTTCGTCGAGATTGAGAGATCTAATTTCCACCGAATCTCTACCAGTCTCTACTGAGTCTCTAAAAATCTCCTCCCCATACTCCTTCACCCTCTCATATAGCTCCGGTGAGCGTTCGGCGATAAAGATAGTTTCGATGTCGGGGTAACTCTGAGCCTTTATGCTATTCAGAAGCTCATAGATATCACCCAGCCTCTCGGTGGTATAAGAGGTAACAATGATAGAGAGAAGAGGTCTATCAGCCACGAAAGCGCTCCCTTATTATAGTCTTAATCGCCTTAAATCCCTGTCGCCAGCTCCGTTCCTTGATATCGCCCCCGAGTCTTCCCCGATCCGAGTGCCCTACCTCTATTACCTTCAGCCCTGCTCTTCTAACTCGACAGTTGATAAGAGGCTCGTTTTCAAATCCGTCCGGTGACCAAGGATTTACTTGCTCTATGACCGTCTTCCAAAAAGCATTGTAGCCCGAGCAGAGGTCAGTGTATCTTCTAAAAAAGAGAATATCAAATGTGATAATGATAATCCAATTTCCGAGGATACGATGCCAAGGCTTATTTTGGGGGAATCCTTGAAGGAACCTCGAGCCTTTGGCGAAGTCATAGCCCTTAAGCAGTGGCTCGATGAATCTTGGCATCTCTTCGGGGTCGGTGGAACCATCGGCATCTAAGGTCACGATGATGTCACCGCTGGCATGCTGAATCCCATATCTCAGGGCGTCACCCTTCCCCCTCCCAGGCTGACACACTACCTTTATCTCAGGTCGAAGTTTCTTGGCTACCTCAACCGTCCTGTCAGTAGAATGCCCATCGACAAGGAGGATTTCATCTACCCATCGAGGAATTTTAGGGAGAACATAAGGTAGGTTTTCCTCCTCGTTGAGGGTGCAGATGAGAACGGTAACACTAGGATAATTCTGTGGTCTATCCATCTCTTCCTAAGTCCTAAGTCCTATGTCCGATGTCCTATGTCCCCCTCGCCTTTTCCATCATCTCCAGCGCCTTCTTGGCATCGTCAACGAATTGTCTTACCGTGTCACGGCTATATTTATGGTCTGCCATTTTATCCAGGAACTGGGGTGGTATGGTAATGATATGCGCCCCGGTCATGGCGGCACTTAAGACATCGCCCACTGACCTGATGCTGCCTACAATAATTTTGCTCTTGAATTTCCAGTGCTCAAGCCAGTCAACGGAGTTGCTGATAACCTCAGGCGCATTCCCACCTTCATCAGCCACCCTGCCGGCAAAGATGCTGATATATGTTGCTCCCGCCTTTGCCGCTAACATTACCTGACCTAAAGACAAGGCTGCGGTGGCATTCACCTTTATCTCTTCACTTTGTAGCCGCCTTATTACACCGTAACAGGGAATGCCATCCTGGGTTATCTGAGGTATTTTAACCACAATGTTTGACCCCCAGGAGGCAAATGTTTGTGCTTGGGTGAGCATCTCATCAAGGTCGTTAGTGGTAACCTCCACGCTTAGAGGTCTGGGATTTACCAGGGCGGAGATTTCCCTGGCACCGGCTTCAGCATCGTAAACACCGTCCTTGAACATAATGCTGGGATTGGTAGTGACGCCGTCTATTACCCCCATCTTGAGCCATTTCTCTATCTCGGTGATGTTTGCTGAGTCAATGAAGATTTCCATATTAGCCCCTCCTTTCTAGTCGATAGCCGACAGTCGGCAGTCAATAGTCATCCCTAGTCGATAGCCAGCAGTCAATAGTCATCGTTGAATTCCTTGTAGATGTTTCTTATCAATTGCCTTGCCCTTTGCCAAGCCTGTATCTCCTCAAATCTTTCTATCTTCATCTTTGTCCTCTAAAACTGCCGACTGCTGACTGCTGATAATTTTGGCTGCTTCGAGTAAATTAGGGACGACAAAGTCGGGGCTTGTACCTTCTTTATCCATCAGATGACAAAGCTCACACTTCATTCTGCCCAGTAGTATGGTTCTTGCTCCGGCTCCTTTCCCTGCGTTAACATCGGTGAGTCCGTCGCCTATCATCCAGGACTGAGATAAATCTATATCCATCTCCTTTGCTGCTTGAAGGAGCAGTCCGGGCTCGGGCTTCCTGCATTCACAGTTGGCCTTTAGTTTCCCAATTTTGGCCTCAGGGTGATGAAAGCAGTAATATTCTCCATCAAGGAAAGCTCCTTCTTTAGCCAGCTTCTCCTTCATCTTTTGCCTGATTTTCTCAAAGGTTTCCTCACAGAGGCTGCCCTTGGCGATACCTGGCTGATTTGAAGCCAGGATTACCTTGTAACCCATCTCACGGAGTTTCTTGATAGCTTCGCCGACGCCGAGAAGTAGCCTGAACTGCTCCACGGTAAAAGGCGAGTCAATAATCCCCTGTTCTGGATAATAGACAAGCTCATTTATTACCCCATCCCTATCAAGGAATATTGCCTTCATACTCACTTAGCTTTCCTCTATCTTCTGTCTTAAACAACTGCAAATAAGATGCTCCAGAGCCAGGTGAAACGACTCCACCTGAGGGGTAGAATCTATCGGCACCACAATGCAGGCATCGGCTATTTCCTTCATTGGTCCGCCGTCAAAACCAGAAAACCCTATCGTCTTCCCTCCCTTGTCCCTGGCATATCTCATCGCTTTAAGGAGATTCTGCGACCATAATCCTGCCTTGTCCCTCCCCGCACCACCGTGAACGCTGATACAAATAAGAACATCCCCCTCCTCAAAGCGGCCTTTAAGTTGCTCATAGAAAAGGTTGTCAAAGCCCTCATCGTTTATAAGCGCGCTCACAAGGGGGATATTATCATTAAGGCAATAGGCTTTGAACCTCTTTTTGCCCTGTACAATCGTTGTCTTGGCTAAATCGCAGGCGAAGTGGGTAGCCGTGGAGGCAGAGCCGCCATTACCACAGGTGAAGACCTGACTGCCGTTTTTCCAAGCCTCAAAAAGAAGCTCGATAGCTCTGTCTATATCTGCTACTGAGATGGCTTCGGCAACCTTCCTTACTTCGGAGAGGTAACTCTCGATGAATTCTCTGTTCTCCATCCTGCCTCCTGGCTCATCAAGGCCTCTTAGTCCTATGTCCAATGTCCTGAATTCCGCAACCTTGTTGACCTTGGACTTGGGACTTCGGACCCTGCGACTTCTCAAGTGTTGACTAGTATCTTGGTGCCATCAAAGTCAAAGTGAAACCGTTCCCACCTGAGGCCCATCTTTTGCATCGCCTCTACTAGCTTAGGCTTGTGGTTATTATCGCAGTAAAACATGAAGAATCCGCCACCGCCAGCGCCGATTAACTTCCCGCCGCCGGCACCGTTCTTCCTGGCAACCTCATAACATTCATCGACAAAGGGGTCGGACATGTTTCGGGAACGCTTTTTCTTCGTCTCCCAGTGAACATGGAGTAGTTCTCCAAGCATGTTTACCTGACCCCTCTCTAGATACTTCCTCGTCTCTAAACCTATCTCCTTAATCTGGTGGAGATTCTGAGTCATTTCCGGGTTGTCCCGTTTACACTTTTCGTCCTGCTCAGAAAGTATCTCCGAGGCACTTCTTTCCTTGCCGGTAAAGAACATGAGAATATTGCCCTCTAGTTGGTCTAACGCCTCACGGGAAATCCGGAGGGGTTCCACCAGAACATCCCCATTTTGGTCAAAGGTGAGGCAGGTAAGACCGCCAAAGGCAGCGATGTATTGATCCTGCTTGCCTATAGGCTCGCCAAGGATATCTATCTCAATATGGCAGGCTTCTTCGGCCAGTTGTTTCTGCGTTACGAAATCCCTGTTATAGGCGTGAAGAGCATTGAGCAGGGCTACCGTGAAGCTAGAGGATGTGCCTAGTCCACAGTTGGCGGGGACATCAGCGGTTGAGTGAAGTTCTATCCCCTTTTCGATGCCAATAAGCCTGAGTGCCGCCCGGAAAATATGGTGTTCGATGTCAGCTACATTGTCTCTAATCTCCATCCGGGAATAGCTAAGGCGGATACTGTCATAAAACCTCCTGTTAGCCAGGATAGTGCAGTACTTATCGATTGCCCCGGCGATTAGAAACCCACCGTATTTGGCGTAGTAGGATTTAAGGTCTGTCCCTCCCCCACCTAGAGTTATCCTGGTCGGTGCCTTGGAGAGTATCATTTAACCCCCTTTTATTATTGGCCGATGTCCAAAGTCCTATGTCCGATATCAGATATTAGTTTTTGTAATCCTGGACGTAGGACTCTGGACATAGGATATTCTGACGAATTCTTCGAACTCATTAAGCCCCTGAGGTGAACCTATCTCGTAGAAGCGTTCCTTGACCTCGAAAGCAAGAAGTTGCTCTATCTCTATCAAGGGAGGGAAAAGGTCCTCCAGGGAATAATACTGGCTTTCCGGAATCATGTCAAGGGCTTCCTTCCTAAAGATATTCGCCCCATATTCAATGTAGACCATATCCTCGGTCTTTTCCTTCTTACTGAACTTTTTGACCCAATTCCCCTCAATGACCGTATTGCTTCTATCGTAGCGGTCATAGTTTTTATAAACGGTCATAAGGGCAAGCTTGTTGTGGGATTTGAAATAGCGCATAGCAGCGGGAAAGTCCAGAAATAAATACGAGTCGCCATACATTGTAAAGAATGCGTCATTGAGTAAGGCTTCGGCCTTCTTAAGTGCCCCAGCGGTGCCGAGGAGCCTATCCTCACGGCTATACTCAATGTTCACTCCATGCTTCCTTCCATTTCCGAAGTGCCTTTCAATCTGCTCCCCCATATGACCAACACACAGAACTATATTCTTTATCCCTGCCCTCCTGAGGAGTTCCAACTGATATTCCAGAAAAGGCTTCCCCAGGACTCTAACCATGGATTTGGGCTGACCCTCGGTTAAATTCCCCAGTCTCGTTGCCAGTCCCCCGGCTAATATCGCTACCTGCATGTTCACCAGTTACCAGTTACCAGTTGCCAGTTACCAGTCACCAGTCGGCGAGCTGTTTCGCTTGGCCTTTGATACAGTATATCACATTTGTTTCTGATAGGGCAAGTTTGCGGAGTTTTAAGTTTTAAGTTTTAAGTTTTAAGTGTTAAGTAGCGTAAGTCATCAACCATCAACCATCAACCATCAACCATCAACCATCAACCATCGCCCAGGGGTTCACACCTTCATTACTGGTGTTCTTTGTGATAGACTGGTAATCTCATGGCAAGACCGCTGCATGGTCTGGTAGTCGCTAGTCTGATAGTCAGCAGTCGATAGTCCACACCTCAAGCACTCTGCTCTTCTATCCTGATTCGTCCAGATTTGTTACCGGCACGTGCCCATTGACACAGAGGAGCCAAACTGCGATACTACATACAGGTATGGAACGGTGTATGGCCGTCAAAAGAGAGAAGGGGAATTCTCTGGTACAGGAGGTGGACATGGAGGTTTTGTCTATCAATGATTTTGTAGAGGTGAAGGCTTCGGGTATTCGCTTCGGCCACACAGGTCGCGTGGTGAATCAATTTGTCAGCACACGTCCACTCTATGCGGTTCAATTTCCGGATAACTCTGTCGCCTTTTTTGAAATGTCCGAGATTGAGAGGATTCCACCGCAGGATTCGGTCCAGGAGAGGTGATGTGGGGCAGTTTATACCTCTGGCCAGACCATTTATGGACGAGGAGGAGGAGCAGGAGGTCATTGACACCCTGCGCTCCGGCTTGATCGCCACCGGCCCGAAAACCGAGCGCTTTGAGAGGGAGTTCGCTGCCTATCTCGGACGGAAACACGCCATAGGAACCAACTCCTGCACGGCTGCCCTGCATCTCGGCCTCCTGGCGCTGGGGGTGGGGCCGGGACACGAAGTGGTGACCACCCCCATGACCTTCGTGGCGACGGCGAACTCTATAATCTACGCCGGTGCCAGACCGGTGTTCGTGGATGTGGAGCCTGATACAATCAACATTGATCCAGCGTGTATCGCAGCGGCAATAACGGAGCGCACCAGAGGAATAATGATAGTTCACCTCTATGGGCACCCGTGCGAGATGGACGAAATATCAGATATTGCCAGGCGCCACGGGCTGAAGGTGATCGGCGACTGTGCCCACGCCATCGAGGCCGAGTACAGGGGGAAGAAGACCGGCGCCCTCGGTTATATTGATTGCTTCTCCTTCTATGCAACGAAAAATCTGGCCACCGGCAACGGCGGCATGCTGGTGACGGACGACGATAATGTGGCCGGGGTGGTGCAGTCCCTGCGGGATCATGGAATGAGCAGTGGCGCCTGGGCAAGGTACCATACAGGTGAGTTCCAACATTACCAGATGACCGCCCTTGGCTATAAGTCCATTATGTGGGATGTCCCCGCCGCCCTGGGTTTGCACCAACTGAGAAGACTTGAGCAAAGGCATAGGAAGAGAGTTGAGCTTGCTGCGCTCTACGATGCGCTGCTGGAACCCCTGAATGCCCATGTGCAGCCTTTGCGCCCGCGCAAGCACGTGAGACATGCCTGGCATATCTACGCCGTTTTGCTCAAGGACGTGAACCGCGACCGGGTGGCATCCGGGATGCAGGCCAGGGGGATCGGTGTCGGTGTGCACTACCGGCCCATCCACCTGGAGCCTTTCTACAGGAAGCGATACGGGTACTCGCCTGGGGAGTTCCCCGTTGCTGAAGACGCCGGGGCAAGGCTCCTGTCTCTGCCCTTCTGGCCCGAGATGAAGGAGGAAGAGGCGCTCAGGGTGGTCGCGGCGCTGGGGGAGATCGTTCGAGGAGGGCATACTTGGAGGAATAGGTGACTATGCAAATGAGAGCGGAACAAGTCCTGAAAATCGGTGTGGTTGGCTGTGGAAACATGGGACGTAAACATGCCACTAACTGTTATCGAACAAAAGGGGTATCAGTAGTTGCTGTGGCCGATGTGGACACTGCCCGGGCGGCGGCGCTAGCAGCGGAGGTGGGGGCGGCTGTGTATCCTGGTGGGGAGGCAATGCTTGCTGATATGCCACTCGATGCCGTCATTGTGGCGACACCACCTGGAGTACGCTGGGAAGTCGTCCAAGCCGCTGCGGCTCTGGGAACAGCAGTCTTCGTGGAGAAGCCTATCGCACTGGACCTGTCCACTGCAAAGGCATGTTGTGTCGCTGTCAAAGAAGCTTCAGTTGTCAACGCCGTGGGGTTTCAACTGCGCTACTCGCCATTGACACAGCGAGCCAGAACCATTACGTCCGGGCAGCCGGTGACCCATGTGCGGACTATTTGCACCACCCCCTACTATCTGATGATGGACATGCCTCTCTGGTACCTGCAGCGGGAACACAGCGGCGGTCCCTTGCTCGAACAGTCAATTCACATGTTTGATGCCGCACGGTATCTGGTCGGTGAGATTGCTCACGTTTTTGCGCGCGGCGATCGCCAGGCTCGGCCGGACCTGGATTTGGTGGACTCCGAGGATAGATTGGTTTTGACTTACCGGTTTGCCAGCGGTGCCCTCGGCACACACATCGACAGTTGTGCAATGCTGCAATTCAACTGGGAGGTCGAACTGTTCGGCCCCAACTGGCGACTGGTTGTGGACTACGCCCGTAACCGCCTGCACGGGCACATAGGTGAGGAAACGATCGAGAACAAGATGCCGCATAATGACCTGCATATGCTGGAAATGCAGACTTTCCTCACCGCTGTGCGTAGACCAGAGAGGAATGGGGTGCTCTCTGACTTTGATGAGGCGACGAAGACACTGGCACTGATGCTGGCAGGAGACCGTTCACTAAGAACCGGTGCCTGGGAACCAGTCAGGGAATAAGAAGGGAGGCGCACTGTGCTTAGTTCGAGGCAGGGGGTTTCAGGGGGAGAATCCCCCTGAAGATCTTGCTATAAACACCGCGATTTTCTGGTACCATCCGTCTTCTTTCTTGATAGGATGGCAATTCTCTGGTAAATGCCTCAGGAAATACTCTATTCTTTGCCGGGAGGTCTTCCCGGCCGGATATTCATACATCCTTAGCTCAACCTCAAATCCCAGTTCGTCCAGCTTGTTCCTGCTTTTCTCTATGTTTGCGAAATTCGAGTGCTGGGTCAAGAAATAACCACCTTCTTTGAGATACTTGGGGGCTTGATCTATCAGTGGGTCGAGATACCTTCTCCCATCATACCCGGCATCAACGGTTCTCGCGATGTACTCATCATGCTGTTCGTCTCGTGGTGTCGGGAGCGATGTCATGTTGCCCACGACTATGTCGAACAGCTCCCCCTGCCTTATTGGCTCAAACAGGTTGCCCACTCGGCCATCTAACTCAACGCTGTTCAAAGATGCGTTATGCCTTGCACACTTAACCGAGGCTTCGTGCACGTCGGTAGCTACTACAGCAGCCCCCTTCGTTGCGGCAACAATCGCAAGGATACCTGTGCCAGTGCCAATATCCAGGACATTGTGGCCTTCCTGCACTATTCTTATCAATTCCTTAGCTATCAGAAAGGAATCCAGTTTTGGTGGATAGACACCCTCCGCAAGGGAGACGAATATATCCGGCAAGTTCCCTTCCAAACCATAGGCTTTGGCATACTCGTTTATGGATTTCCATTCTATTTCTTTGCTTCTCCTCATGGCTAAACTTTTGAGGGCTGTGGGAGTCCTCTCCCTCAGCCTTAAAAGGGGTCTCTCAGCATTACAACCTCAAATCCTTCAGCATACGGGATCGTTTTTTCGCCCGTCTCAGGACTGGTTACTAAGTATGGGGCCTCAGCTCTTTGGTCATAAAAGAATAACCTTTGACCGAGCCGCTGAGCCCAACCCTTTATGTACTCTTCTGTAAAATACCGCGTCTTACCATACGCCCTCTCCATTGTTCGGCAAGCTTCTAGCTTTTTTCTCATTTCTTCCTCGCCAAAAGTTAAAAAGAGGACTGGAGAAAAAGAGTCCTCCAGCGGCCCGGTGTACTCCAGCAGATTCTTCACCTTCCTTGCGCCTGACCTTGTTCCGATGCTCACCCACCGGTGATGATGGTGCCTGTCCTTAGGAGAGTGCGTAAAGACAATGAATGGGTCATATTGGCGTATTAGTTTATCATAGACCAGGTCTCGAACCATTTTCTCGGGGGTTGTTGTTCTTTTGTCTACAACCTCTGGTCTATCCAGATCCTCCTCCGTTATATCGCCCAAAATGAGCTCATATCCTAGCATTTGGGAGGCCTCTCTAGCAGCTTCCACCCTTAGCGGATCAACTGTAACCGCCAGTCCAATTACCTTGTAATCCCTCCTTGCAAGATACTGGATGGTTCCGCCGCAAGCTAATTCAATGTCATCCAGATGTGCCCCGACAATTCCAACTGTCCTGTCCATCTGTGGCACCTCCATGACTCCTTAATCTTTTCAAATATCTCAGTTGCCCCCGTAGTTCATCATCGCACTCCACATTGAGGAGTAACCTTCCTCGATGCCGGCTCTTTCCCTGGACGACATACTCAACAATGCTTTTAGCCTCCTCCAGTCGGTAGAAAGGCTGATTGATGTCATGCCATTCTCCACCTTCCAGCAATGGCGAATTCACATGGACCTCACCGATATGCTGAACACCGATATCTCTTACAAAGTCAAGAGGATGAATCTTGAGGCGAGAAGATGTAATTATAACATGACCGACGTCTAGCAATACCAAACAATTGGTCTCTTTTACCATCTCTCGGATGAAGCCTGGCTCACAAACGTACTCGTATGCACCAGTGGAGTGATAGTCAAGGTTTTCTACCAGGATTTCACCTGTGTACCCCAACCTTCTGAACCTGTCCGAAATCACTGATAGTGATCTGGAAATCCTTTTGAACACCTCTTCTCTGGAGAGAATTCTGCCTATTGCAAAGTTGTGATTGTCTCTACCTTCGGTTCCTACTTCCTCAGATGAAAATCCTAGATGGAAAGAGATGACGATTGGTTTCAACAGCCGATAAACTTCATATAGAGCTGAGTCATCGGTCTTAACCACGTCCAGAGCTTTGCTTGACAGCAAATTAAACGTGCTGCGTTTCTGGCCAGAAGAGGGGAGATATTGAACATGCATCGATCTAAATGGGACATTATTCAGAATGTCGGCATTGGATGTTAGAAATTCGAGTTCGAGGTTCTTGACTTCCACAAAGTCTAACTCGGCATCTGCTATTTCACGTCTATTCTTAGGGCTAAGCGTTGCTCCTATCCTGATCATCCCATCATCGCGCATGACGCAAGCTCCTCTGCGCAGCCTTTAGTTTGCATTGCGCAAGATCATCAGGGGGATTCTCCCCCTGAAACCCCCTAAAGCGGTCGTGCTTGAGATTTTTTAAAGGGGCTTCGGGGCTTCGCCCCTTTATGAGGCACAGGAATTTTTTGAAATTCCTATTCCTCAAGTAGATTCGTGCGGATTCGTTTTCAACATGCCAATTATACACCGATTCGGCGACTGGTGCAACCCTGACACATCGATCTCCACCTGCGCCAGAATATCCCAATTTGGGATTATGGCGCCGTTGAGAGGATAATATAGTACAGCATCCAGAAATTCGAGTCCCTTTATGAGGCATAAGAAGCAATACGAGGCGCAATACGAGCAGTTTCTTGGGAAGCTGAGGCAAGCCAGGGAGGAGGCTGGTTTGAGCCAGGCGGAGGCGGCAGAGCTGCTTTTAAGACCTCAATCCTATGTCTCTAAATGCGAATCCGGAGAGCGTCGCGTTGACGTCGTAGAACTCCAACATTTTGCCGCGATATACGGGAAGCCGCTTTCTTTCTTTGCGGAAAACGATGGCTGATATGAAGTTGGCTATCATCAGCTATTATCTGCATGGCTTCGCTCCTTCACTTTCATAAATGGCAACTTTAGGTTGACTTAAGAAAATCGAAGAACCAAAGCGCTTTTTTTGAGGAAATGAAATCTAGTGATTTAGGATGGAGAATATTGGATAAACACGAACTATAGGGAAAAACTAAAAAGGGGGAGGTGTTAAGCTATGGCTACAAAGGCAGAGGATCTACTAAAGATGGTAGAAGGAGAGTTTCAGCAGGGTATGAATTCCCCTGTTGAATATATTCAGGGGGAGGAATTGAGTTTTACTACCCTTGGCTGGGATGAAGTCTCTTTGTGGTTTATCTTTGAGACAATTAGGCTGGCACTCGAGTTTAGAGAATTTCGAAGTCAGCAAGAGAAACGATGGAAGCTTATTGAAGATTTTTGGTCTTCTTTTCTACCCTCTGAATTCCTTAGAAAGAGTCAAATCCGATGTGGCGAGCAAAGAGAAAGCAATAGAAGACCTAATGCCTTCGATCTTCAAGGCATCCGTAACGCGCAACGTCTGCCTACTCAGGGTTTTCTTAATTGGGAAAGTGAGAAGCTCAAGCAACTATGGAAGCAATACCATGATCCTATTCAGTTTGTAAGGTACGTTGGTGCTCTAACTTTGAGGGAGTTCAGTGAGTTGGTTGAGACGTTTAAACTTAAAGAATCACCAACTCTAACTGAAAAGATTCCTTATTGGATAGAAACAGGTGGATGGATTCCAAATGACGATTCCTTGGCACTTCTAACAAGGGATGATTCCAAAAGACCTACTTACCAATTCTTCCGATTAACCAAGGAAGGAAAGGTCAAGAAGGTAACTAAAGATGAAGTAGAAAAAATAAGGGAGTCAATACGGAAAACTGGTAAAGCGCTACTAGATGAAGAGCCGGTTGAATGGATTATATACGATACCAAGGAGGAAAAACCCGTTGTTATACCCAAAAGATTTAGTAAACAGCCCTCTTTCAAAGAGGTTGGAGCCATAGTAATTTTTGCCGATCACCCTTCCGAAAACAAAGAGATACTGGCATTTATGGGTGATAGAGCACCTGCCTCTGCTATCTCTCCACTTGTTTTAACAGAAACACACCCTGAGTCAAAACTCCCCTTCAGAGAAATTTTTGATCGTAAAAATGAGCTTCGGCAGATTACAAAGGAAGGACACTTCGAATTAGTCCTAAAATTCACCTTTAGTAAATACCAATGGGGAGAGATTCCAGGGGAAGAAGAGCTTAAGAAGGTCAAGATCGTTGGTCTCCCTCGCCGATTAGGTGAGAAAGGGAGGCGGTCTTGAATTTAGCATTTTCGACCATCCCTGTTCATAGGTTCTAGGTTCAGGGTTCTAT
>JALPXT010000016.1 GCA_023271485.1 Dehalococcoidia bacterium
TTCAGCAGAGGCTATCCTCTGGACTTGCTCCACTACGGCTTGGGTATCTATGGGTGGATTGGTGTTGGGCATGCAGCAGACGGTGGTAAATCCGCCTCTGGCGGCGGCCTTGGTTCCGCTGGCGATGGTCTCCTTCGCTTCAAATCCTGGCTGGCGGAGATGGCAGTGCAGATCGATGAAGCCCGGGCAGACGATCATCCCTTGGGCCTGAAGTACGGAGTGCTGTCGGTCGGGAATTGTTACTTGCTCGCTGATCTGCGCGATCCTGCCATCAGCGACCAGGAGGTCCCCGACGCAATCCATCCCCTGCGATGGGTCGATTATGCGTCCGTTCTGGATGAGCAGATTCATTTGTTACCAGACGTCCTTCGTGGTGATTATACCATGTTGAGTGGTTACCTCAAAATGGCGAAACATCGGCTTCTATCCGGCGCGGAATCAACGATGAGCACAAACGAATCGCTTCCTTGCATTTTGCC
Source organism: Dehalococcoidia bacterium (assembly GCA_023271485.1). Lineage (GTDB taxonomy): Bacteria > Chloroflexota > Dehalococcoidia > SZUA-161 > SpSt-899 > BS503. Next base: position 480 of record JALPXT010000016.1, read on the forward strand.
CCATTTTGACTTAAACTAGGTGTTAGCGCCAGAGCAATTTACCGAGGAGGAATTTGATGAGCAGTGTCGCCGACCGGTTGAAGGAGCTGGAGGAAAGACAGGGGAAAGAGAAAGCCCTGGGCGGGCCGGAGCGCGTTAAGAAGCAGCATGACTCCGGCAAGTTGACCGCCCGGGAAAGGCTGGATATCCTTTTCGACCGCGGCAGTTTCCACGAGCTTGACATGTTTGTTCGTCATCGGGCTACGCTCTTCAGGATGGATAAGACCGTTGTCCCGGCAGAGGGCGTGGTGACCGGCTACGGGTTGGTTAACGGCCGCCAGGTGTGTGCCTTTTCCCAGGATTTTACCTCGATGGGGGGCTCGCTGGGTGAGATGCATGCCCAGAAGATATGCAAGGTCATGGATCTGGCTATGCGCACCGGGGTTCCCTTTATCGGCTTCAACGACTCCGGTGGGGCAAGAATTCAGGAAGGGGTCGATGCCCTGCATGGATATGGCAGCATATTCTTCCGCAATTCCTGTGCTTCCGGCGTCATCCCTCAGATTTCGGCAATCATGGGCCCTACTGCTGGTGGTGCGGTCTACTCCCCGGCGATGACCGACTGGGTATTTATGGTCAAGAAGACCAGCTATATGTATATCACCGGGCCGGCGGTCATCAAAGCGGTCACCGGCGAAGAGATTAGCCATGAAAATCTGGGGGGGGGCAATGACGCACGCCACCAGGAGTGGGGTCGCACACTTCGCCTGCGATAGTGATACCCAGGCAATCGAGATGATCAGAGAGCTTCTAGGCTACCTACCTGCCAACAACATGGAGGATCCCCCCATCGTGGAAACCGGTGATGACCCCAATCGTATGCTTCCCGCTCTCGACACCATAATCCCGGATGACCCTCGACAGGTCTATGATATGAGGGAGGTTATCTGCTCCATTGTGGATAACGGCGTGATTCTGGAGCCTCATTACCACTACGCCCAGAATATAATCGTCTGCTTTGCCCGCCTCGCCGGCAGAACGGTGGGGATCATCGCCAATCAACCGAAGCATCTGGCGGGCTGCCTCGACGTCAACGCCTCCGATAAAGCGACGCGCTTCATTCGATTCTGCGATGCCTTTAACATTCCCTTGCTCACCATCGCCGATGTCCCGGGTTACCTCCCCGGAGCCGATCAGGAGTGGTCGGGGATCATCCGGCACGGGGCCAAGCTTCTCTGGTGCTACTCCGAGGCCACGGTTCCCAAGATCACGCTGATTACGCGCAAAAGTTACGGCGGCTCATACCTTGCCATGTGCAGTCGCGATCTTGGCGCTGACTTCGTCTTTGCCTGGCCTACTGCAGAGATCGCCGTCATGGGAGCAGAGGGCGCTGCGCCTATAATTTACAAGAGGGACATAGAGAAAGCCAGCGATCCCAGGGCAGCACTAGAAGAGAAACTGAAGGAATATCGGGATCTGCTGTACAATCCTTATATTGCCGCCTCGCGGGGATATGTTGATGAGGTGATTCTGCCCCGGGATAGCCGCCGCATCATAACCGGCGCCCTCGAGCTGCTCTCGACCAAGCGGGAGGTAAGGCCGCCGAAGAAGCACGGAAATATTCCGATGTAAGTCCGTCGAAAGGTGAGAGGATGAGAGACAGGAAAAAGATAGCGGCAATTATGGCTGCCATAGTTAGCGCCGAAGGCGCTAAAGTGGGAGGAAGGGTGGGTGAACCCCCAGCCCCACCGCCCGTTAGCGCCGAAGGCGCTAATTTGTGGCGGGTTTCCGGACGCCAGGAGATAATGCAGATGCGAGCTTTGTGGCAGCGGAGAATAGTTCCTCGATGATGGAGATTGAAAGGAGAATTATGAAAGGAATAGGAGATGGGTCGGTCCTGGCGAAAGACTTAACCGCTGACAAGGTGAGGACCCGGCCGAAAGAGAAGAATCCGGTTAAGATATGCGATACTACCTTTCGCGATGGGCATCAGTCCACCCTGGCGACTCGCATGCGCACCTCGGATATGGAGTGGATGGCCGAGGAAATGAACAAGTGCGGTTTCTACTGCATGGAGGTCTGGGGCGGGGCCACATTCGATGTGCCCCACCGTTTCCTGGGTGAAGACCCGTGGGAGCGACCGCGCACCCTGAAAAGACTCATGCCTGACACTCCGCTGGCGATGCTCCTGCGAGGTCAGAATCTGGTTGCTTATCGCAACCACCCTGACGACCTGGTGGATGCCTTTGTGGAACAGGCCGTGGAGGTAGGCATCGATATCTTTCGTGTCTTCGATGCGGTGAATGACGAGCGCAACCATGAGCGTGCCGCGAAAGCCATAAAGAAGTACGGCAAGATTTACCGGGCGGAGATATGCTACTCCCTGACGCAGCCGAGGATGGGCGGCCCGGTTTATAACCTGGAGTATTACGTTAGGAAGGCCTTGATCTTCCAGAACGAGCTTGATGCTGATATCATCTGCATCAAGGACCAGGCAGGGCTAATTTCGCCCTACGATGCCTACGACCTGGTCAAGGCTCTGAAAGAGGAGCTCAGGGTCCCGGTTGAGCTGCACACCCATTATACCAGCGGTCAGGGATCCATGTCCTTGCTCAAGGCGGTCGAGGCTGGGGTGGACATCGTTGACACCGCTCTATCGCCATTTGCTTTGCGGTCCTCGCAGCCGGCCATCGAGCCATTGGTGGTCGCTCTGTATGGGACCGATCGGGATACCGGACTGGATATAGAGCAGTTATTTAGGTGCGGCCAGATGCTGGAGCAGATTGCTCCCAAGTACCGGGACTTCCTCGATACCTCGAGGATGTCGGTCATCGATGTGGGAGTGCTGGTTCATCAGATCCCTGGCGGGATGACCACCAATCTGGTTTCCCAACTGAAACAGGCCGATGCCCTCGATAAGCTGGGTGAGTGCCAGGATATGACGGCAAAGGTACGAGCCGAGCTCGGCTATCCCCCGCTGGTTACGCCTACCAGCCAGATCGTAGGTGTCCAGGCGGTTCAAAACGTCCTCGTCGGGCCTTACAAGATGATCTCCAAGGAGGTAAAGGACTATTGCTGGGGGCTATATGGCAGGTCGCCGGCACCGATCGACGAGGATATCCAGAAGATGATCCTCAAGGGATACGAGAGGGGAGAGACACCGATTACCGGCAGAGCAGCGGATATGCTCGAACCGGAGCTGGAAGAGGCGAAAGAGGAATCAAAGGAGTTTGCCAGAACCATCCAGGATGTGCTTCTCTATGCCCTCTACCCCACTACCGGTGCTCGCTTCTTGAAGTACAAATATGGCATTGATAAGACCATCCCCGATGACTGGAAACCGCCGCGAGCCCCTAGGACCATGGAGGAGATAAAGCAGGAGGATGCGCTCATTGCCAGGGCAAAGGCTGGCAAGCTGGTGGAAAAGGTAGAGAAGCCGATCCCGGAAAAGGGCCCTGACGTGAGAACATTCAATGTTTTCGTTGAGGATGAGTACTACCAGGTCGAGGTGGAGGCTGTTGGCAGTGCATCCGCGACTACGGTGTCGCGACCAATGCCTCCGGCTGCCGCCACTCCGGCAGCTCCGCCTCCGCCCCCTGCGGCACAGGTGGTGGAGACAAGGAAGCAAGCAGTGACCCCGACGGTTGCTGAAGGAGAGAAGGTGCTCGCCCCCGTGCCTGGAATGATCATCCGCTACGAGGTCGAGGTAGGAGACCAGGTCAGGGAAGGCGATACGGTGGTCATCCTGGAGTCGATGAAGATGGAAAACACCATCCCGGCTCCTGTCGATGGAACAGTTGCGGCGATCAACTTCGAAACCGGCGCTAATGTGGGCCGGAATGCTGTTCTGGCGGTGATAACATAAGGGCTAAAGGCTAAAGGTTGAAGGCTAAAGGTAGGAGGTGAGACACAATGCGCAGCAAAGTTTCGATCATCGGCGCGGGGAATGTGGGCGCAACTTGCGCTTTCAGGATCGCCGAAAAGGGATATGCAGATGTGGTGCTGGTCGATATAGTTGATGGTCTCCCTCAGGGCAAGGGATTGGACATGCTGGAGGCAGCTCCGATCATCGACTCGGATGCCAGGATCACTGGAACCAATCGCTATGAAGAAACCGCAGATTCGGACATCGTGGTCATTACCTCAGGGGTAGCCCGGAAGCCGGGAATGAGCCGGGACGACTTGGTGCGTACCAATATGAAGATCGTGCAGGACGTGGTGGGCCAGGTGGTCCAATATTCACCCCACTGCATCATCATCATGGTGGCCAATCCCCTGGATGCCATGACGCAATTGGCGCTGCACTTAAGCAAGTTTCCCCGCAGTAGAGTCTTTGGACAGTCCGGCATCCTCGATAGCGCCAGGTTCCGGACTTTCATCGCTCAGGAGCTCGACGTCTCGGTGGAGGATGTTTTCACCTGCGTTTTAGGCGGACACGGCGATACCATGGTGCCACTCACCAGGCTTTGCACCGTTGGGGGTGTTCCTATCAGCGAGCTTCTTTCTCGGGAGAAGATCGATAGCCTGGTCGAGCGCACCGTGAAGGGAGGAGGGGAGATAGTAGCCTTACTGAAAACGGGCAGCGCCTTCTATGCCCCCGGTGTGGCCACGGCTCAAATGGTAGATGCCATAATCCTGGATAGGAAAAAGATATTGCCCTGTGCCGTGCGTCTTGACGGCGAATATGGTATCAGCGGCCTGGTGGTAGGCGTGCCGGTTAAACTGGGCAAGAACGGCATCGAGCAAATAATAGAACTGAAGCTAACCCCGGAAGAGAGCGCGGGCCTGAACAGGTCGGCGGCGGCAGTGCGGGAATTACTTCAGGTGATGGGAATCACGCCGTCCTGAGTCCAAAGTCCCAGGCCCGAGGTCGATCGACGTAGGACCCAGGACAGGGGATTCATGCGTTAGGCAACATCAAGGGGAGGAGGTCAAAGATGCTGTCATGTACTTGTCTTGTAAAGAAAGAGGGAAATCAGTATGCTTCTCTATGTGTAGAGTTGGATATAGCTTCCTGTGGGCATACCAAAAAGGAGGCCATCGAAGGGTTGAGAAACGCCATAGAAGCGTACCTTGAATATATGACTTCCGAGGGGAGAGCACGTGAGATTTATCGACCTGTTCCCATGAACGAGTTAAAGGATTTTCTATTTCCTGAACAGACGATATACGAACAGCCCTTGAAAGCTATCCCACTGCAAGTTGAATATGCCTAAGAACCTATCGAGGCTAAAGGCAAAGGGCTAAGGGGGTAGGGCGGTCTTTAGCCTTCAGCCTTCAGCCTTCAGCCTTCAGCCTTTACCATGTGTAAGATCAAAGAGATTCAAGCCGCAGATATCGCCCAAACCGTAGCTCGCTTATGTCAGGAGGCCAATTTCTTCCTGGGCGAGGATGTGGTGGCATCCCTGGCGCAAGCCAGTGCTGGCGAGGAGTCCGAGGTTGCCCGACAGGTGCTGGATCAACTGCTGGAAAACGCCCGGATAGCCGCGGCAGACCGCGTTCCCCTGTGTCAGGACTGCGGCACCGCGGTGGTCTTTCTTGATCTGGGACAGGATGTACACATTTCAGGAGGGGACCTCTACACCGCGGTAGCGGAAGGGGTGAAGATAGGTTACGAGGAGGGCTACCTGCGAAAGTCGATGGTGGAACAGCCCTTCTCCGCGAGGCTCAACACGAAGGATAATACCCCTCCCGTCATCCACACCCGGATCGTGCCGGGCGAGCAACTGAAGATCACCGTGGCTCCCAAAGGGGGCGGCAGCGAGAATATGAGTCGTTTTACCGTCCTCAAACCGGCGCAGGGCAGGCGGGGTATCATCGAGTTCGTGGTGAACACGGTGGATGAGGCGGGCAGCAATCCCTGTCCCCCGGTCATCGTTGGGGTGGGGATCGGGGGCACGGCGGAGAAGACCATGGCGTTGGCCAAGAGGGCTCTGCTTCGTGAGACGGGCAAGCCGAGCCCCGATGCTGAGGTTGCCGACCTCGAGGAGGCCATTCTAAAGCGGGTTAATGCCCTGGGCATCGGGCCCGGGGGTTTCGGAGGGAGGACAACTGCCCTGGCGGTGCATGTTGAGACCTTTCCCAGCCATATCGCCAGCCTGCCGGTAGCGGTTAACCTGCAATGCCATGCCAGCCGGCACAGCGAAGCGGTGTTGTAGAAGCATGGCGATGAATGAAGATAAGCGTTCAGCAATCAGCCATAAGGCGTCGCCGCGGGTGCTAGCCGCGTTGGCGCATTACTTGCGATTATGGTAAAATAATAAATTGGGTGCTACTGAGGCGAGCCCAGTCTATCGACTCCAGCACCGGGAAAAGGCATCAGGGGTGGCATGATGAGAGTCGAACTTACTTCAGAAAAACTGCATGGCAGCTTCGTAGCCAAGGTCGAGGAGATCAGCGGGCAGGATCTGCTTTCCTGTTACCAATGTGGCAAATGCTCTGCTGGTTGTCCCATGTCCTTTGCCATGGATATTCTCCCCAATCAAATCATCCGGCTGGCGCAACTGGGAATGGAGGTGGAGATAGCCGAGTCGAAGGCGATCTGGCTCTGTGCCACCTGCATTACCTGTGCGGCGCGCTGCCCCCGTGGCTGTGACCTTTCGAGGGTGATGGAGGCCCTGAGGCTCCTGACGCTGCGGAAAAACGTGGACGCGGTTGAACCATCCCGGATCCCGGAGGAAGCCCTCGCCGATCTCCCGCAGATAGCACTGGTCAGTTGTTTCCGAAAATTCACCGCTTAATCGCGGCGCACAGGCAAATAGATGATGAATTTGAGCTACTACCCCGGATGTACCCTCAAGACCAAGGCCAAGAATTTCGAGGACTCCGCCATCGCCTTCATGTCCACCCTGGGAATCGATCTGATAGAGCTTCCCCGCTGGAATTGCTGCGGTGCATCCTACTGTTTGGCCGACGATGACCTGATACACCAGGTAGCACCGGTTCGCGACCTCATCCGGGTGAAAGAGCAGAGCGTCAGGGGGATTCTCCCCCTGAAACCCCCTAAGGTGGTCACCCTATGCCCCTTCTGCTACAACACGCTCAAGAGAGCCAATTTGATTGTCAAGAACGACCCCTCAAAGAAAGACACCCTTAACAGTTTCATGGATGATGAGATAGACTACCAGGGGGAGGTGGAAACAGTCCATCTCCTTGAGGTGCTGCGGGATGATATCGGCTGGGAGGCCATCGCCGAAAAGGTTAAGGTGCCGCTAAAGGGTTTGATCGTGGCTCCATACTATGGCTGTACGCTGATCCGGCCCCGGGAAATCGCCATTGACGATGTTGAGAGGCCCACCGTGTTGCACCGGCTTATGGAGACCCTCGGGGCCACGGTGGTGGATTTTCCCCTTGCCACTGAGTGTTGCGGCTCATTCCAATCGGTAAGCAATCCCGATCTTGCCGCCGAGACCGCCTGGAATATACTGACCCTTGCTCAGAGGCAAGGGGCGGAGGCGCTGGTCCTGAGTTGTCCGCTATGTGAATACAATCTAGGATTTCAGCAAAAACTGATGATGAAGAAACACGGTGAATTCAAGGGGATACCCACTCCATATTTCACTCAGTTGCTGGCACTTGCCCTGGGAGCTGCCCCGGAGAGTTGTGGATTCGACCAGGGGTACACAGACTCCCGGGCCCTCCTCCAAAGCAAAGGTCTGCTATCCTGAGGCAGGTAGATGGAATTCTCTCCGGCGAAGATTGACGAAATAATTCAGAGCTACAACGGAGACAAGGGGATGCTCATCTCCATCCTCCAGGATGTGCAGGCAGAGTGCAACTACCTGCCCCGAGAGGTTCTGACACGGATAAGCGTCGGCCTCGATATCCCCCTCGGACAGGTCTTCAGTGTGGCCACCTTCTTCAAGGCATTCAGCTTGAAGCCCAGAGGTCGCCATACTATGTGTGTTTGTCTTGGGACTGCCTGTCATGTCCGGGGAGCAACGAGGATCCTGAACAAACTGGAAAGGGATCTGAAGATCAGGGCAGGTGATACGACTGACGACCATGAGGTTACCCTGGAAACGGTGAACTGCGTCGGAAGCTGTGCGCTTGGCCCTATTGTGATTCTAGACGGCCAATATCACGGCCAGATGAACATGGAAAAATCGGGGCGTCTCCTGAAGGAAATCGCAGAGCATCAGGGGGATTCTCCCCCTGAAACCCCCTAAAAAAATGGACAGAGTGACTTCCCCCGACGACCTGGAGCAACTGAGGCAGGCTATTCTCGAGGGGAGAAACCACGGTAAGCCGTGTATAACCGTATGTGGAGGAACCGGATGCCGCGCCTCGGGCGCCGAGAAGGTGATCGCTGCCTTCAGAGATGAATGCGAAGGCTTGAATCTGGAAGTCGGGATGGTCATAAAGGAGACCGGCTGCCATGGATTCTGTGAGAAGGGCCCTCTGGTTGTCATTCGCCCCCAGATGATCCTCTACCAGCAGGTAAAGCCGGAGGATTCCAGTGAGATCATCTCCCAGACCATTCAAGGCGACAAGGTTATCGAACGCCTGCTTTACACCGATCCGAGCACCGGGGAACAGATTGTACACGAGCATGACGTCCCTTTCTATAAAGGGCAGAGCCGACTTATTTTCGGCAGCAACGGGGAAATCGATCCCACCAGCATTGATGATTACATTGCTATAGGTGGCTACCGCGCCCTGCCCAGGGCCATATCTCAAATGAAACCGTGGGAGATTATCGAGGAGATAAAGAGATCAGGGCTGCGCGGTCGCGGCGGCGCCGGCTTTCCCACCGGAGCTAAGTGGGAGTCCTGCCGGCAGGCTCCAGGGGCGGTGAAATATGTGATCTGCAACGCTGATGAGGGCGACCCCGGCGCCTTCATGGACCGCAGTGTGTTGGAGGGCAACCCACACAGTGTCCTGGAAGGGATGATTATTGGCGCCTATGCCATCGGGTCTCACGAGGGATATATCTATGTCAGAAACGAGTATCCACTGGCGGTGGCTCGGATCAAAACGGCCATTAAGCAGGCCGAGGATTATGGTTTGCTGGGCGAGAACATCCTTGGTACCGGCTTCAATTTCAGCATAAGGATCAACCGTGGCGGGGGGGCTTTTGTCTGCGGCGAGTCCACTGCCTTGATGGCATCCCTGGAGGGGAAGGTGGGGGAGCCGAGGGCAAAGTACATCCGTTCCGTGAAGCGAGGGTTATGGGACAGGCCCAGCAATTTGAACAACGTGGAAACCTGGGCTAATGTGCCCTTGATAATAAATGAGGGCGCTGACTGGTTCTCTCAGGTGGGTACGGAGAAGAGTAAGGGAACCAAGATATTTTCGCTGGTGGGAAAGATAAATAATACCGGCCTGGTGGAAGTCCCCATGGGGATTCCCTTGAGAGAAATCATCTACAATATCGGCGGCGGAATACCCGGTGGCAAGAGGTTCAAGGCGGTTCAGACGGGTGGCCCTTCAGGAGGTTGCATCCCGGAGAGCCTGTTGGATCTGCCGGTCGACTTCGAGGCCCTGACAAAGGCAGGATCGATGATGGGTTCCGGCGGCATGATCGTCATGGACGAAGACACCTGTATGGTGGACGTGGCCAAGTACTTCCTGAGCTTCCTGGAGGAAGAATCATGCGGTAAGTGTGTGCCCTGCCGGGAGGGTATCCGGCGGGCAAGGCAGATACTGACCCGGATAACCGAGGGCGAGGGTCGGGACGAGGATGTGGATATACTGGAAGACCTGGCACTGACATTGACAGATGGTGCCCTATGCGCTTTCGGGACAAGTGCCGCCAATCCGGTTCTTAGCACCCTCAAGTACTTCAGAGATGAATACGATGCCCATATAAGAGACGGGCGATGCCCCGCCGGTGTTTGTCTGGCACTAATTGAATATCATATTGATCCTGAAAAATGCAACGGGTGCATGAGGTGCGCCCGGGCTTGCCCGGAAGATGCAATCAGCGGAGAAAAGCGGGAGCCTCATACTGTTGATGTAAGCAAGTGTATCAAATGCGGCGCCTGCATCGAGGTCTGCAAGTTCGAGGCTGTCATCAAGTGTTCCGGGAGTAGCGCATGATAAGCCTTACCATAGATGGCAGGAGAGTTCAGGCCAAGGATGGCGCTACCATCCTGGAGGCGGCGCAGATGTTTGGCATAGATATTCCCACCCTCTGTTACCATCCTGTGCTCACCTCCTATGGCGCATGTCGCCTGTGCAGTGTGGAGATACTGCAGCGAGGGAGGTCTCGAATGGTGGTCTCCTGTCTCTATCCCGCCGAGGAGGGGCTGGAGATAAAGACCAGTTCGCCGCGGGTGCAGAGGCTGAGGCGGGGTATTATCGAATTGCTGCTTGCCAGATGCCCCCGCTCGGAGAGGATTCGTGAGATGGCAAGGACGCTGGGGGTCGCCGAGCCAAGGTTTGGCCTGGAGAATGATGAGTGTATCCTTTGTGGTTTATGTATCCGGGTATGTCACGAGATATCGGAAAAAGATTTGCTCAGTTTTGTCGGCCGGGGCTTCGAGAAGGAAGTGGCTGCCCCATTCTATGAGCCACCTGAGGAGTGCATCGCCTGTGGGGGCTGTGCCTATGTTTGTCCCACCGGAGCAATCAGGATGGTGGATGGCAAGCCCGAATTCCTCTGGCAGCGGAAGAGCCAGATAGGGGAGCCAGGCAGTGGATAATTTGAGATCCCCGGAGAATCGCGTAGCTGTGCCGGTGACCAGGAGGGCACTGGTCATTGGCGGTGGCATTACGGGAATCCAGGCGTCGCTGGATATCGCTGATGCCGGATATGAAGTGCTGCTGGTGGAGAAGACCCCTAGCATCGGAGGGCATATGCTGCAGTACTCCGAGGTCTTCCCCACCCTTGATTGTCCGCAGTGCATCGGAACGCCGAAAATGGTGGAGGTAGGGCAGCATCCCAACATAAAGATCATGGCTTACTCTGAAGTGGATTCAGTCTCGGGGGAGGTAGGCAAGTTCACGGTAACGATAAGGAAAAAGGCAAAATATGTTGACTGGGACAGGTGTAATGGCTGCGGCGTGTGCCAGCAGAAATGCCTCACCACGGTCCCTGCGGAATACAATTGCGGACTGCCCTTTAATAAGCGAAAGGCGATTTATACCCCATTTGCCCAGGCTGTCCCCAACAAGCCGGTTATCGATCGGGATCACTGCGGGCATTTCACCACCGGCATCTGTCAGGTATGCTCAAAAACATGTCCGCTGGGTGATGGGGTGATTGATTATTCTCAAGAGGACACCCTTGTGGAGGAGAATGTGGGGGCGATCGTGGTGGCGGCAGGCTTTGACCTCATGGCTAAGGGCGCGATCAGCGAATTCGTGGAGGATCCCGACATCATCGACGGCCTTGAGTTTGAGCGCATCCTCTGTCCCTCGGGCCCTACAGCCGGAGCGGTGATGCGACCCTCCGATGGCATCGAGCCCCGGGAGGTGGTGTTTATTTCCTGTGTGGGTTCCCGTGACCCCGAGCTGGGCGTCCCCTACTGTTCCCGGGTATGCTGCATGTATCTGGCCAAACAGGCATTGCTCTATAAACATGCCGTGCACGATGGTCAGGCTTATATATTCTACATGGATCAGCGCACCACCGGAAAGGGGTATGAGGAATTCGTGCGGCGAGCGGTGGAGGAATACGATGTGATGTATCTGCGAGGGAGAGCCTCAAAGATATTTCGCGATGGTGACCGGCTCAGGGTTCAGGGCGCTGATACCTTGAGCGGTAAGAGGGTGGACATCTCCTGCGATCTGGTGGTGCTTGGTATGGCAATGATGCCCTCCGCGGGTTTCAAGGAACTGGCCCGGAAGCTCGGCATCGCCACCGATGAATATGGCTTTATCACTGAGTTGCACTCCAAGTTCCGCCCTATGGAGACCTCGATCCCGGGGATTTATGTCGCCGGCACGGCGCAGGGACCGCGCGATATTCCCGATTCCGTAGCCATGGGCAGCGGCGTTGCCAGCAAGGTATTGCGAGTATTGAGTTTAGAAGAGGGGGGCCTCTAAACTCTAAACACCAAACTCAAAACTGAGATTGAGCCAATGAGCAGCGGAAATGGAACCAAGAGGATAGGGATCTTCGTATGCCACTGCGGCCTCAACATCGCCGGTGTGGTGGATATGGAGAAGGTGGTGACGGAGATAAGGAAATATCCGGGGGTGGTGTACGCTGCAGATTACCAGTATATGTGTTCCGACCCGGGGCAGAACTTGATGAGGGAGGCGATAAGTGAACATCGTCTGGATGCCATCGTAAACGCTAACTGCTCTCCTTCTCTACACGAGAAGACATTCCGCAACGTGGCGGCTTCAGAGGGGCTAAACCCCTACAATCTGGAGATAGCCAATATCAGGGAGCACTGCAGTTGGCCCCATGCTAATGATCCGGAGATGGCCACCAGGAAGGCCATTGCCATCATCAAGGCTACCATTGATAGACTCAAGCTGAATGCTGCGCTTGAGCCCGCGGTTATCCCCCTGAAGAAAAGGGCACTGGTGATCGGAGGGGGGATAGCGGGGATGCAATCGGCTTTGACCATCGCTAACACTGGATATGAAGTGGTATTGGTGGAAAGCTCCCCCTGGCTTGGCGGGCACGTGTCTCAACTGTCAAGCACCTTCCCGACTTTAGATCATCCGGCATGCTTGATAGAGCCTATGATGGCAGAGGTTGCTTCCCATCCCAGGATCACCCTCTATGCTTATGCCGAAATAGAAGAGGTCTCGGGCTATGTGGGCAATTTTGTGGTGAGAATCAGAAAGAAGGCTAGCTTCGTTGACACGGCAAAATGCGACAATTGCGGGCTTTGTTTCGATCCCTGTCCGGTCTCTGTCCCCTCGGAATTTGAACGCGGGCTGGCCACCAGGAAAGCGATCCATATCCCGTTCGCTCAAGCGGTGCCACAGAGGCCGGTGATAGATAACGAGTCATGTATCCATCTCATAAGAGTCAAGAGTCAAGGGAAGGGGGACTCCAGACTCCAGACTCCAGACTCCAGACTGCTAGACGGCAGCGAGTGTCGTGCCTGCAAGGAGGCTTGCCCCGCCGGAGCGATCGACTACTCGCAGCAAGACCGCCTCGTCGAGGAGGAAGTAGGGGCCGTCATTGTGGCTACCGGGCACGACCTGATCTCAAGGGACGTCCTCGGTGAATACCTCTCAGATCCGGATATCATTGATGGACTTCAATTCGAACGGCTTCTCTGCCCCACCGGTCCCACCAGGGGGGCGGTGAAAAGACCGTCCGATGGCAAAATAGCTAAAGAGGTGGTCTGGATTTCCTGCGCCGGCTCGCGGGATACCGAGCGCGGCGTACCCTATTGCTCCCGAGTCTGCTGCCTCTATGTGGCCAAGCAGACGTTGCTCTATAAGCGCGCCGTCCCTGATGGACAGGCCTATGTTTTCTATATGGATATCCGGTCCGATGTAATGGGCACGGAGGAATTTGTTCAAGGCATGGTTGAGAAAAGCCGCACCATGTACCTGCGAGGGCAAGCATCGAAGATCTTCCGGGACGGGGAGAAGATCAAGGTCTGGGCAACCGATACCCTGACCGGCAAGGACATCGAGATCGCCGCCGATATGGTGGTGCTGGCACTGGCGATGGTTCCCAGTACTACTGCCAGGGTGCTTGCCCGGAAACTGAACATCATCTGTGATCAGCATGGCTTCATGACCGAGGCACACCTCAAACTCAGGCCGGTGGATACGCTGACATCAGGCATATACCTCGCCGGCACTGCCCAATGGCCCAAAGATATTCCGGATACCCTGGCCTCCGCCAGCGGGGCGGCAAGCCGCATTCTATCGCTTTTCTCCCGTGCGGTTTTGTTGCACGAGCCCGCAATTGCCTTTGTGAACGAAAGGGTCTGTGTTGGCTGTGAGCAGTGTGTTTCCGTATGCGCCTATAAGGCCACCACGCTGGATCCGGACAAGAAGGTGGCCCGGGTTAACGAGGCTGTCTGCGAGGGCTGCGGCGCTTGCGTTGTCGCTTGCCCCTCCAAGGCGATGAAGCACAAGAACTGGACGCCGAGGCAATTCTTCGACATGGTAGATGTGTTTGCCCAGGAATATGTGGGCGAAGGCTGAAGGCTGAAGGTAGAAGGCTGAAGGTAGAAGGCTGAAGGTAGAAGGCTGAAGGTAGAAGGAGGTCGTGAACAATGGCAGATCTCGATGGTGAATTCGAACCTGTACTGGTGGGTTTCTTCTGTAATTGGTGTACCGCCACTGCCGCCGATCTGGCGGGGACCACCAGGCTCCAGTATCCACCAAACATTCGTCCCATTCGCACTATGTGCAGCAGCTCGGTCGATCCGGTCTACATACTCAAAGCCTTGCTCCGGGGAGCTGACGGGGTTTTCATCGGTGGATGTGTACCTGGCGATTGCCACTACGTCTCCGGCAATTTCAAGGAACGAAGGCGGATAGCGGCTTTCAAGACGATCCTCGATACGCTGGGATTGGAGCACGAACGCATCTGGCTGCGATGGATCAGTGCTGCCGAGGGGCAGAAGTTCGCCGCCACGATGCGCGAATTCACCGCGAAGATGAAAGAACTCGGGCCTAGCCCGTTCAAGAAAGGCTGGTCGATTTAAAATGCCGCAAAGTGCTGTTCTTAAGGTAAAAGACGGGAATCTGCCGAACGCGATAAAGGATTTTCTTAAGGGTCTGCTGGAGAAGAATCTGGTAGAGGCTCTACTGGTGCCGGTGGAGCTTCCCTCGGGGAATAATGTGATGCTCACCCTGGTGACAAAGGTGGAGAAACTCGAAGATGCCAGGCCCCTGGCTCCGGTAATGCCGGTGAATGCCGCAAAAATAGTCTCCACCCTTACGAAGCTCGCACCCAGCGAGAAGAAGATCGGGGTCATCTTACGGTCGTGCGAGCTGCGCGCTCTCACGGAACTGGTCAAGTTGAAACAGGCTGATCTCACCAATCTGATCCTGATAGGGATCGATTGCCTGGGGACCTGCTCGGTTGCCACATATGGCATGTTCTGCCGGGAGAACGCCTCGCCGGCAGAGGAATTTCTCAAGCGAGTGGCGGATGGCGACGACTCGCTGCTGCGAGAGGCCTGTCGAATATGCGAGTATCCCGCCCCGATCAATAGCGAAGCGTCCGATATCACCATCGGACTGATCGGGATGGACTGGAAAGAAGGGATTCTGCTTCAGGCGGCTAGCCCCGAGGGAGAGTTGATTATCGATGCCCTGGAGCTTGGTGCAGAGGGCGACCCCTCGCAACGAGAGGCTGCCCTGGCGGCGCTCACCGAAGAGCGGATAAGGCAGCGGGACCTTCTCCTGCAGCAGACTGAGCAGGAGCTCAAAGGGCAGGATAACATGCTGCAATTGCTTGCCCCCTGTGTCGCCTGCCACAATTGTCGCATCGCTTGCCCCATCTGCTATTGCAAGGAATGTTTGCTCGATTCACCCACCATGGTGGAGTTTGAGGCGGAGAAATACGTGAGCTGGGCCGAGCAGAAGGGAGCACTGCGAATGCCCGCCGATAGCCTGCTCTTCCATCTGGTGCGGCTCAATCATATGGCCACGTCCTGTGTGGGCTGTGGGCTTTGTGAGGATGCCTGCCCCAACGGTATAGCGCTTATGAAGCCCTTTCGCCTCGTGGGATTGAGGGTGCAGCGTCTCTTCGACTATCTTCCGGGAAGAAGCCTCGACGATGAGCTTCCCCTGACTGCCTACCGTGAAGAGGAATTCGGCGAGCTGGGGTACAAATAGGGTTCAAGGTTCAAGGTTTGAGTGATGGGTGATACGGGCAATTGATTGTCGATCACTGATACCGATTAGGCATCACATGTGCGAGGAGGGTCAGGATGAGCGCAACGGAAATAACCGGGGTCAAATTGATACCGGTCTACATCATGGGCAAGCGCTACGAGGTTCCGGAGGGCTTGACTATCATGAAGGCCATGGAATATTCCGGGTACATATTTATCCGTGGCTGCGGCTGCCGCGGGGGCATCTGCGGCGCTTGCGGAACGGTTTATCGGAAGTCGAAGGACTACAAGATATACACCGGGCTTGCCTGTCAGACGGTGATTGAACCGGAGATGTATCTGGCGCAGATTCCCTTTTATCCCGCAAACCGGGCGGATTACAATCTTGATGATCTGACGTCAGCCCCGGAGGGAATATACAAGCTTTACCCGGAGCTATTCCGCTGTGTCGCCTGTAATGCCTGCACCAAGGTCTGTCCGATGAAGATTGAGGTCATGGACGTTATGGCGCTGCTGAAGCAAGGGAACATAGCGAAGGCAGTCGAGCTTTCTTTCGATTGTATCCAGTGTGGGCTTTGCGCCAGCCGCTGCTTTGGGGAGTTGCCCCAATACCACATAACTCAACTGGCCCGAAGGCTCTATGGCGCCAGGATTGCTCCCAGATCGAGGCATCTCGCCGAAGTGGATGAATCTATCAAGTCGGGAAGATATGAAGAGCCCCTGAGGAAACTTGCCGGCATGGCTGAGAATGAGCTCCGGAAACTTTATCACGAAAGAGAGATAGAGCCCTGGGAGGAGGGAGATGACTGGCGGCCCGAGGAAACAGGGTATCTATAGCGAGGGAGAGAATAATGCCGTATCCAGAAGAAGTCAAGACATTCATAAGAAAGGTTGAGGATACCAGGCCGGCGCGAATAGAGAAAAGAAAACTGGGTGAGGAGTTTCCCTTCATGTCGCCGGAGGAAAGGGATGATATCCTGAAGTATCATCCCGACTATAATGAGGAGGGGCGCCGGGAACTAAAAGTGGGGCTGAGCAAAGGTTACCGCATCCCTCACGAGTTTGCGGATCTTCTCGAAGCCAGGAGCAGGGTTGACCCCGATGCTATGGATCTATCGGCTATCGATTACGAAACCGACGTTCTGGTCATTGGTGGCGGCGGAGCAGGAACAGCCGCCGCGCTGCTGGCTCAGGAACAGGGGGCCAAGGTGGTATTGATCACCAAGCTTCGCCACGGTGATGCCAATACGATGATGGCCGAGGGAGGCATACAAGCTGCCTCCAAGGCATGGAAGGACTCTCCGTATTATCACTACCTGGATGTGCTTGGCGGCGGGCATTTCAAGAACGATCCTGACCTCGTGTATACCCTGGTCAACCAGGCTCCGGAAGTCTTAATCTGGCTGGAAGGCCTGGGGGTTTGCTTCTCCAAAGGAGCGGATGGAACTCTGGAATCCATGCATGGTGCGGGGACCTCCAGGAAGAGAATGCATTATTGCGCTGATATAACGGGCACCGAAATCATGCGCACCCTCCGTGACGAGGTGCGAAATCGCTCTCAGGACATAAGGGTCATCGAGTTTACAG
>JALPXT010000017.1 GCA_023271485.1 Dehalococcoidia bacterium
ACTCCCCTCTGTTTATTCCCCGGCAAAATTGCTAGAATTAGACAAGAGGTAAGTAGAGCTATGCCTGCAAATCTAACCCCCCAGTACTTCGAGGCGGAGAAGCGCTATCGCAGTGCCGAAACGCCGGACGAAAGGATCGCCGCCCTGCAGGAGATGCTCGCCGTTATGCCCAAGCACAAGGGCACGGACGGACTTCGAGCTGAACTCCGAACCAAGATTGCCAAACTCTCCAAGGAAGCTGCCAAAGCACAGGCCACCGCCAGGCGGGGAGGCATGTATCACATCCCCAGGGAGGGAGCGGGGCAGGTTGTCCTGGTCGGACTACCCAGCGTGGGGAAATCTCAATTGGTTTCGTCCCTCACCGAGGCATCGCTGGAGGTTGCCGACTACCCCTTCACCACCAAAGGCCCCCAGTTGGGAATGATGAAATTCGAGAACGCGCAAATTCAACTGGTGGATATGCCCCCCATAACAGATCAGGATGCTCGTCCCTGGTTTGCCTCCCTCCTGAGATCAGCCAACGCCCTTTTGCTGGTGGTCGACCTGGCGGATGACCCGGTGGGGCAAGCGAACGACACCCTGGCGGAGCTGGAGAAATTCCGCGTCGGATTGGCCGGGAATCGGAAGGCATCGGACCAGGTGATGTTTCAAAAGAGAGGCATCGTCGTGGGGACTAAGAACGACCTGGACGGTTCAGCGTCGAACTATGCCGATCTGAAGGCGCGATATGGGGATCAAATCGCTGTCATCTCCATCTCGGCTGAGAAGGGTACCGGTCTGGAGGGGTTGCGCAAAGACGCTTTTGATCTGCTGGAGGTCGTCAGGGTTTACACCAAGGCCCCAGGCGAGAGAACCAATATGGATGATCCTATGATTATGCGAAAGGGGAGCACGGTTGAAGATGCGGCCGAGGGGGTTCACAAGGATTTTCGCAAGGGACTGAAGTATGCCCTGATCTGGGGCTCAGGCAAATTCGCCGGGCAGCGGGTGAAGAAAGATCATGTCCTTAAGGACGGTGATATCATAGAACTGCATACCTGACATGCAAGCCTTCCGTGGTCGCAGGCTTCCGGCCTGGGTAGCGGCTCAATAATCAAGGGTGATTCGAAGGTTTCCATTATCTGGTTTACAGCCATGCTGATTACTCCCTGATGGCGCATCCCGGATTCAATATGCCTTTCGGATCGAAAACTTTCTTGATGCCTCCGATTAACTCCATCTCCTTTTGACCCAGGAAGATATCGAGATCCGGGAGTCTGATTCTCCCCAGACCATGCTCGGCGGTCATCACTCCACCCAGTCTAAGCGCTTCCCTGTATACCTCCCTCTTTACTTCCTTTAGGTTTTCCGCTCCTTTCTCTACCAGGTCCTTCATCAGGTGTGGGTGAAGATTGCCATCCCCGGCATGTCCGTACATGGGAATACTCGTACCGAAACGCGCCGCAATCTTATCTATTGCGTCCATGAATGTTCCCATATTAGCCGGGGACACCGCGGCATCCAGAGTGTCTGCAATCTTGTGCTTCAGGGCCAGGTACATATTGCCTCTTATCTTCAGAACCCGCTCTTGCTCCTTTCTCGTCTTCCCCACTACCGGCTCAAGCCCATTGTATCTTTCACAGATCTCAGAGATCTTCTCACAGTCTGCGTATACCTCCTCCTCGCCCTTACCCTCCACTATTATAATCAGGAAGGCCGCCCCGGTCTTACAGGGCCACTCCATGTTCAAGTGCTCCGCTGAAAGCTCGATTGGGCCACGATCCATATACTCGATAGCCAACGGTATAACTCCACTTTGCAATATCTTCGGAACGGTATTAATCGCATCGTGGCGGTTATCATAGGGTATGATCATTGTGGCGCTGGCACCCAATTGCGGAAACAACCGCAGAATCACCCTGGTTATCACCGCCAGGGTCCCCTCACTGCCGATTATTAAATGCATCAGATCGTATCCGGTATTGTTCTTCAGCAATTTCCCCCCAAGCCTCAGCAGCTCACCCGTAGCCATGACGGCATCGATCCCCTTTACGTAGCTCCTTATAACCCCATACTTCACCGCACGGGACCCGCCCGCGTTGCAGGCAACCAGACCACCTACCTGAGAACTCTCATCCCCTGGACGTGGTGGAAAAAACAGGCCCTCTTGTTCCACTTTCTGGGCTAAATCCTTAAGGGTCACACCAGCTTCAGCGATTGCCATCAGATTATCCTGGTCGACCTCAATCTTATTCATCCTCTCCAACGACAGAATTATGCCGTTCTCCGTCGGAATGGCGCCACCACACAAGCCCGTTCCCCCGCCACGGGGAAATACCGGAATTCCCTCATGGTTGGCCAGTTTCAGGATGCGGCTTACTTCTTCCGAGCTGGCAGGTTTTACCAGAACTGTTTCCACTGCCGGCTGAGGTCTTACCTCAGTGGCAGTTTCGTCGGCCAGGTAGTCCAACATCCGCTCCTTCTCCGTTATCACCCAGCCCTCTCCGACTATTTCCTGTAACTCCTTAACTCTGATTTGATAATCCTCCTTTAAGACAGGGCCAGCGGCCTGCAAAGATTCTCAAGAACTAACAGAGGGAAGGGGCTCAAAAATATACATTTAGTCCAGATGAAGGGTGCTCTTTATCTTTGGGCCGGGATCAGGTGTCCGCGTAGGAGCGCGGCATTCCCAGCACATGCTCGCCAATGTAGGCCAGTGCCATCTGTTGGGTGACCGGAGCGAGTCGGATCAGGTTTATTTCTCTCCACCATCTTTCGATGTCATTGTCCCGGGCATATCCCAACCCCCCAAAAGTCTGCATCGACCAGTACACGGCCTTAAAGGCGCATTCAACGGCGAGCACCTTAGCCATATTGGCCGTGGCGCCAACCTCCGTGATGCCGGCTCCGCTATCAAACAAAGTGGAGGCCTTGAAATTCAGGATTCTGGCCGCCTCTAACCCCGCATAGGCTTCGGCCAGATTGAACTGCAGCGCCTGATAGCTCCCGATCGGCTGGTTTCCAAAGAGTTTCCTTTCGCGGGAATATTCGATGGCCTTGCTCATCGCCAGCCGGGCGATTCCCACCGCGGCGGTGGTGAAACTCATCCTCTCGGTATTCAGGGTATATAGCAGCGAATGCCAGCCCCCGTCGAGCGGCGGCATTAAGGCATCCTCAGAGAGTTTCAGATCATCGATGCCCACGTCACACGAGTGGGAATAGTTTATTCCATGCTTGGCTATGGAGGTCACCATAATTGCCGGATTCGGCAGGTCGACAAGAAAAAGGCTTATCCCGGAGGTTTTTTTAGGCGCCTGTTCTTTCGGCGTCGTTCGGGCGATGATCATCATCGCCCGGGCGCGATCGGCCCCGCTGATCCAGGTCTTGTTCCCATTTATCACCCAGCCATCCGCCGCCTTTACCGCCCTGGTCCTGGTATTAAGCGTATTCGTGCCGGCATCCGGCTCAGTCAGCGCCATGCAGAATTCGATCTCTCCGGAGGCTATCCCCGGCAGATACCTGGCCCTCTGCTCTTCGGTTGCATGGCGCACAATGCTCATGGCACCGAAAATCTCACTGAGGATAAGATACCAGGGGCCGGCCATGCCGCATCCATTCGCGGCCAGTTCCTCCATGACTATGAGGAGCTCGGTCATACCCCTTCCTGACCCCCCATACTTCTCGGGGATTATTATCCCGGTGAATCCAACCCCACTTATCTCTTTATAGAACTCCTCGCCGAATTCCTCCTTCAGGTCCTTCTCCCGCCAGTACTCCGGCGGGAAATCCTTAGCTATCGCTCTGGCGGAGTTGGCGATCATCTCTTGCTCTTCGGTGAAGTTGAAATCCATGACATATTACCTCCGTGGCAAATTCCCGGTGGGAGCCCTCACTCCTGCAACTTCCATCCCAGGACGTGATTGGCGATCACGATCTTCAGGATATTGGAGTGGCCTTCGCCGGCGATCTGGACCATAGAATCCCGGAAGTACCGCGCCGCTGGGAAATCACCGGAGTAGCTATAGGCACCATAAATCCGCGCCGTCCTCTCCGCACACCTGAAGCCCACCTCACCCCCGAAGTATTTGGCCATGTTGCACTTATGCCTGCTGATGCGACCCTGATCCACCAGGGTGGCAGCCTGATAGATCATCAGCCGCGTGGCCTCTATTTCCACTGCCATCTCGGCTATCATTTCCTTTATCAGTTGGAAGGTGCCGATCTTAGCCCCGAACTGCTCCCTCTCGTTGGCGTATCTAACGCTGGACTCCAGACATGCCTGAGCCAGTCCCAGGCCGCGCACCCCCACAGAAATCCTGCCATAAGCCAGGGAGCTTTCCACAACGGTGAACCCCTCCCCCTCCTTCCCCAAGAGGTTCTCTGCCGGGACTCTGCAATCGTCAAAGAACAGCTCCGCTGTTGGGGAAATACGAATCCCTAACTTGTTGCTGATCTTCTTACTTTCTATTCCCGGCAAGTCGCTCGTTATTATGAACGCTGAAAGCCCCTTGTGGCGCTGTGTGGGGTCGGTCTTGGCAAAGAGGATTCCCACATCAAAGACCGTTCCGTGAGTGATCCAGGTCTTGCTTCCATTGACCAGGTAATGGTCACCCTTCCTTATCGCGGTGGTCTCTATGCCGGCCACATCGGTGGCCGCATTCGGCTCCGTCACCGCAAAACAACCCAACATCTCACAGTTGACGATCTTGGGGAGATAGGTCTTCTTCTGCTCCTCGGTTCCCCAGTTCAGGATGGTCATCGGACAGGTGCCCGCCTGCATGTTATGCGAATAGGCTACGCCCAAACAGACTCGGGCGAGCTCCTCGGCGACGATGGCATTGGCCAGCCATCCCTGGCCGGTTCCACCATACTCCTCAGGAACGGCGGCACTGAAGAAACCGAGCTGCCCAATCCTCTTTATCAAGTCGATGGGGAAATACTCTTCCCGTTCCCACTCCTCGCAATACGGCGCAACCTCCTTTTCGGCGAAATCCCGCACCGTCCTGCGAATCTGCTGGTGTTCATCGCTAAGTTCAAAGTCCACGGCCAATCCTCCTTCATCGATATTTCTGCCTAGAAGTAAACTCCTTTACCCGTCCCCCGGCATTCCTTTGCAGGCAAACCTTTTTCCACCGGCCAGGTTCCCGCCTCCCTGGACGGCAAAATCACCGTCGCCCGGCCGGGCATGGTATCCTCATTCCTCTGATTTATGCCATGAGTCTCGATGTCCACGCAATGTTCTCCTTCTTCATCCATATATTTCCGGGTGACTTTGCCCCGGAACCATACCGCATCCGTGTGGTAGACAAACTGGCGATACTGGGCCTGGCATGACTTAATCCTGGCATCGTCCCCCATCCAGTTGGTAAGCAGGTTAATCAGCCAGCCATGTCGCTGAACCCCTACATCATAGGCATACAGAGCGCCGGCGCCTTTAGCCGCTGCATGCGAATAGTGCACGCTATAGATTGGTTCCCATGCATTAGTCACCGGATCGCGAAAGCCCCAGGCCGGATGTTTCCGGTAAAGGCGGAGCTGAACTCCGTGGGCGGCTATCTGCACCGGGGCGGCGCCAATGCAGTACGCGACTATATCGGTCATGCCGAACGGGCCTTTCACCACCGGCTGCAGCTCATCGCCGACATTCACATCCTCCCAGTAGCGAGGATTGGAACCACGTATCTCCTCAGCCAGGCAATCTTCGTCTACCCTGGCCAGTTCCTCTTCGGTCCACGGGTGAGGCAGCTTGATATAGTCGTACTTACCCTTCCCCTCAGCGGACTTCCCTCTCGCCGTTTGTCTCTCGTATCTTACCAGCATGGTATAACCCTTGCATACCAGCTCATCGCGCTGATTCCAGAATTCAACCCTCTGGTATTCGAAGGCCGTCCTGCCGGCGAACTTGCTGGGTTTCACGTCGAACCCCACAAAGTAGGACCTGGGGGTGATCTTGTCATTGACATATATAGGTCTATAGAAGCTAAAATCGGTTGCCGAGTGATCGGCATGGATTCCGGGCAGGCCCTGTAGCACCCATACCGGGAAAACGCTCATCACCCAGGCGGGAGAGGCCACCATTGCCTCGTACCTGGTCTGCTTGCCATACTCCTCCTCTCGATAAAGCGGGTTAGCATCTCCTATTCCGTTGGAATAGTTCCTTATCGCCTCGAAGGAGGCAGTGCGATTGAAAACATTCCCGATGCGTAGACTAAGCCCGATCCTTTTTTCCCAGTCCCTCAGCGCTTCATCGCTGAGAACGGCCTCTGCCATAGCGGCGATTTCTTCTGCCATTTTCGTCTCCTTTGCTACCTCCTGTTATTTCCCGACCTAGAAATTGCGCATGTCGGCGAGGAACTCCCCCTCCTCCTCCAGGTAAGCCGCGAGCAGTTTATCACACTTGGGACACTTCCTCTCGATTACGGTTCCGTAATCATTCCTTAAACGGGTCACTTTGGCCTCCGCGGCCGCTATTTCATCGCCACACCACCCGCATCTCAACCTTTCTCTCGCCATGCTGTCCTCCTTTTATTCAAGCCCAGTAGAGCCTTTTGGCTTCTTTCTCCAGTTCGGCCCGGAAATCCGGGTGAGCAATACCGAGAAGCTCCAGAACCCTCTGTCTTATAGTTTTGCCCCGCAGGCTGGCGATTCCATATTCGGTGACGATGTAATCGGCACAGTTTCGCTGAATGGTCACCGGCGTCCCTGGAGGCAAAGTAGCCATGATCCGCGAAATCACCCCGTCCCTGGTCGTAGCTGTGGAGGGAAGCGTAATGATCGAACGCCCTCCCTCAGAGAGCAAGGCTCCAAAAACGAAAGGAATCTGGCCGCCCGCCGCCGCCAGGAATCGATGTCCAATGCCTTCGGAGGCAATCTGCCCCGTGAGGTCAACCGCCAGTGTCTGATTGATGGCCACGAAGTTATCGTGGTCAGCGATAAGCCTGATGTCCTCCAGGTAGTTTACGTCAACCAGTTGAAATATGGGGTTGCCGTCGACCCATGCCATTTCCTCCCGGGTGCTTCCTCCGATAGAGGTAACCGTTACCCTGCCCGGGTTATGGTTCTTGTACTTCCCGGTGATCACCCCTTCCCGGATTAACGTTATGATTCCAGGCGGGGTAGCTTCGGAGTGGAACCCAAGATCGTGTTTTCCATCGAGCATGCCGCTCTGTACCAGATACTCATTGGTTCTGCCTACCCCGATCTGGATGGTGTCCCGGTCCTTTATCAGGGAGCCCGCATATTCGGCGATTTGCTTCACGTAAGCCGGGGGGTCTTTCTTGGCCCTGCCCGCCAATGAGCCAGTGCCGGGAGCTCCTCCAAGAGAGATATGCTCCACGAGGTAATCTATCTGAGAGATGTGGACGAAGTTATCCCCGCCGGTCCTGATAAGGTTCTCGTTCACCTCAGCTATTACCAGCTTGCCATACTTCTTCGCCTGCTCGACCCTCCTCTTCTTATCCCAGAGGGAAGCACCAAAGCTGCAGTATCCTTGTTCATTTGGAGGGGATATTTCGACGAGAACCACGTCAGGGGGTTCATCCTCCTCGCCGGTCATGGGATCAGGGATCATGAAGGGGAGCTTAACATCACATCTTCTCTCGGCGACTGCCGAGTCCGCCGTTGCCGTGGGCATCAGTATCGTCAGCTCAAAGGAATCCTCCCAGCCGGGGTCATACCATCCGAAGTCGTAGGAAGGCGAGGGCACATAAACCCTCACACCCTTCAGCTCCTCCTTCCTGGCGGAGAGCGAGAGCCCGATGGCGGATGTCTCCCTCCCCATAGGAAACACTATCCTGTCCCCGGACTTAATAAGGTTCGCGGCTTCCTCCGGGCTGATTAGCTTGCGTTGAAATTCCTCTTCTCCCTGCTTCACCGTGTTCATCCTCCTAAAATTCTTGATTACATCCGGAAAACGCCAAACCGCGTGGGCTCTATGGGTGCGTTCAGGGAAGCCGATATGGCAAAGCCCAGCATCGTTCGAGTGTCAACGGGGTCTATGACACCGTCATCCCACAGATGGGCCGTGGAGTAGTAAGGGGTGCTTTTTGCCCGGTAATCTTCGAGGGTGAGCTCGAGAATACGCTCCAGCTCCTCCTCGGAGTAGGTTTGGCCACGCCTTTTGAGTTCGGCGATTCTTATCTGCCGCAGCGTTCCGGTGGCTTGCTCACCCCCCATGACCGAGATGTAACCGCTGGGCCACATGAGGAGAAGATTCGGGTCGTAGCCGCGCCCACACATGGCATAATTCCCCGCTCCCACGGAAGCACCCACCATCACCGAGAACTTGGGGACATTCGCCGTTGCGGTAGCCGTAATGAACTTTGCCCCATGCTTGGGTAGCCCACCGTGCTCCGTCTGGCTGCCCACCATAAAGCCGGTGATATTATGCAGATATACAAGCGGAATTCGCCGCTGGGCGGCAAGCTCGATGAAGTGGGCCGCCTTCATGGCACTCTCGGGGAAGATGACGCCATTATTGGCAATTATCCCCACAGGATAGCCCATGATATGAGCCCATCCGCAGACGATGGTCATTCCATAAAGGGCCTTGAACTCATGTAATCTGCTGCCGTCAACGATCCGTGCTATGATCTCGCGGATGTCGAACGGCTGGCGAATATTCTGGGGAATGATGCCGTATATCTCCTCGGCGTCATAAAGCGGCTCTTCCGTCTCCCTGACCTCAAGATAGGGTTTCTTAACCCGATTGAGGTTAGCGACGACGTCCCTCACCCACCTGATGGCGTCATCGTCGTTAAGGGCGTAGTAGTCGGCGACGCCCGATATCCGGCAGTGGGTATCGGCGCCGCCCAGCGTCTCGGAGTCCACTTCTTCCCCCGTAGCCGCCTTAACCAGTGGAGGGCCGCCGATGTAGATCGTCCCCTGCTTCCTCACCATCGCCGCATCGTCCGACATCGCCGGCATGTAGGCACCACCGGCAATACACATGCCCATGACGGCGCAGATCTGAGGAATCCCCTTAGCCGACAACTGAGCCTGGTTGAAGAAGAATCTCCCGAAATGCCTGGAGTCGGGAAACACCTCATCCTGCATCGGGAGAAAGGCTCCTCCGGAATCAACCAGATAGATCGTCGGCAGGTGATTCTGCATGGCGATTTCCTGAGCCCGCACATGCTTCTTGACCGTCATCGGATGATATGAGCCTCCCTTTACGGTGGCATCGTTGGCGATGATCATGACCTCTTTGCCACAAACTATGCCTATCCCGGTGATGATTCCGGCGGCAGGGACCTCATTGTCATACATGCCCCAGGATGCCAGGGGGCTGAGTTCGAGGAAGAAAGCATCCGGGTCACATAACCGTCTTATCCTCTCCCTGACGAAGAGTTTGCCCCTGGCCTCATGTTTCTCCCTCATATGTTTAGGGCCGCCCTGCTTAACCTCCTCAAGCCTGGACCTCAGCTCCTCCGTGAGGGAGAGGTAGTGATCCCTGTTAGCTTTGAATTGATCGCTGTCTGTCTTGACCCGCGTTTTGATGACGGCCATGCTGTCCTCCTCATTAATCTTATTAAACCACAAAAGGGTTGTTGCTGTCAAGCATTGAGTCCCTTCCAATACAAGACCTGTCCCCCTGCCTGTGCAGGGGCAAGATTCTGGCCCAGGGATCCAGGGATGAACCTGAAGAGGGCATCGATGCGGTGTGCATGGCAAGGTATACCCGTTGACTCGTCCCCTCGGAATGTTTAGAATTAGAGAGATGCTTAAAGGGAAAATCGCCGAGTTGCTCCAGCAAACCGTAATCAGAGCACAGGAGGAAGGATTGATCCCCTCCGTGGCTCTGCCCGATATTCTGGTCGAGCATCCCCAGAAGCCGGAGCATGGAGATTATGCGTCAACCATCGCTCTAAAACTGGGCCGGGCGGCCAAAGCCAGGCCTCTGAGTATAGCTGAGGCCCTGGTGAAATTACTGCCTCCCATGGAGGAAATAGAGAGAGTCCGGGTGGCCCCACCTGGCTTTATCAATTTCAAGGTAAGGAACGACTGGCTCCGCCGGCAGGTTGACGAAATCCTGAGCCAGGGCGATCGCTACGGCGATTCGGCCTCAGGGCAGGGCTGCCGGGTGCAGGTGGAGTTTGTGAGCGTTAACCCTACCGGGCCACTGCACGTGGGGCATGGTCGGGGGGCGGTTCTGGGCAGCACCCTGGCCAATGTCCTCAGTGCCGCTGGATATAGCGTGGAGAGGGAGTACTACATCAATGATGCCGGGAATCAGATGGACAACTTCTACGCCTCTCTCCATGCGCGCTATCGAGAGGTCTTCGGCCTTCCCGCTCAGATACCAGCGGATGGGTATCACGGAGAGTATGTGAGGCAGATAGCCCGCCGGATCGCCGCTGAGAGAGGGGATGTCTTCTTAGAGAGCGAAGAGGGGATCAGAGACGTAGGCCGGATTGGGTCTGAGATAATAATTGACTCCATCAAGGATGATCTCCAGTTGCTGGGCGTCCAGTTCGACGTCTGGTTCAGTGAGCAAACCCTCTACGATTCCGGTAAATTTGAATCGGTACTGGCGATACTCAAACAGGGTAACCATGTTGAAGAAAGGGATGGGGCGCTGTGGTTTGCCTCTACCGGACTTGGCGAGGATAAGGACAACGTCCTGATTCGCTCCAGCGGGGCGCCCACTTACTTTGCCTCGGATATCGCCTATCATTACAACAAGTTTTTGGAACGCGGCTTTGATAAGGTCATTGACGTTTGGGGCGCTGATCATCAAGGGCACATCTCCCGGATGAAGGCCGCCATCGATGCCTTAGGTGTTGCGCCGGAGAGGCTGCAGATAATGATCTCTCAGATGGTCAGCCTCCGCCGCGGCGAGGAGCAAATACGGATCTCCAAACGGACCGGGGATATCATTACCCTGCGGGAGGTGCTGGATGAGGTTGGCCCTGATGTTTGTCGCTTCTTCTTTCTGGCGCGGTCGGCGAACAGCCAGATGGACTTCGATCTGGAACTGGCCAAGAAAGAATCGATGGACAATCCGGTCTATTATGTCCAATATGGCCATGCTCGCATCGCGGGCATCCTGCGTCTGGCCGGGGAAAGGGGAATTGACTGCGCAGAGGGCGATGTATCGCTACTTACCAAGGATGCTGAGCTGGGCCTCATCAGGAAATTACTCCTGTTCCCGGAGATACTGGATTTGGCGGCCAACAACCTCGAGCCCCACCACCTCCCCCACTATGCCCAGGATCTGGCCGCCGCCTTCCACAATTTCTACGAAAAATGCCGTGTTATCACTGAGGAGGAGCCCCTTACCCTGGCCCGGCTGAAGCTGGTGGAGGCAACAAGAATCGTCCTGGCCAGGACACTCCGCCTCATGGGAATGAAGGCACCGGAGCGGATGTGAGCGGGAAGAGGCGGTCGGCAATTTGCAATTCTCTGGAGCACTTGATATAGTAATTACGCATTGCATGAACACCACTGAGGGTGAAGACCCCGAATACATTAACGGTGCCCGACCGACTGTTGCTCTTCAGACCGTTGGTTGCAAGCTCAATCAGGCGGAGAGCGAATCTCTGGCATGCAAATTCCTCAATGCCGGGTTTGGCGTAGTAGCCCCCGATCAAAAGCCCGATGTCTACATTCTCAATACGTGTACCGTGACTCATATCTCCGACCGTAAGTGCCGGCACCATCTGCGCTCTTTCCGCCGACTGAATCCCCGTGCCCTGGTACTGGCTACCGGCTGCTATGTGGACCGGGACGCGGCTGGAGTTTGTGTCGAAGGGGTCGATCTTGCTGTCGGCAACACAGATAAGGATCGTCTGGTGGAGATAGTTGCCGGCCGACTTGGCAGCCGGAACATTTCCGTTAGAGGGCCATTGGGAACTCCAAACTTCCTTACACGGTCGCTGGTCAAGATCCAGGAGGGATGTAATCAGTGCTGCTCTTATTGTATCGTCCCTCATGTCCGGGGACGGGAACGCAGCGTGCCGGCGGGAGAAGTGATCAGCGAGGTCAGGGATAAAGCCGGCAGGGGATACCAGGAAATCGTCCTCACCGGGACCAGAATCGGGGCCTATGATGGTGCGGGGGGGCTCGCGGGGTTGGTGCGTCGGATACTGGATGATACCGCCATCTCCCGTCTCCGGCTTTCTTCACTTCAACCAGGGGAGCTATCCACGTCGTTTATCGATCTCTGGAGGGACAGCGGACGGATATGCCGCCACCTGCATCTTGCCCTTCAAAGCGGCAGTGATTCGGTGCTCAAACGTATGGGGCGGAGATATTCCACCAGCGAGTACGAGGAGACGGTGAATTTAGTTCGGGAGGCGATGCCCGATATTGCCATCACTACCGATGTCATTGTGGGCTTCCCCGGCGAGAGTGAAGAGGAATTCGAGGAAAGCCACCGCTTCTGCGAGAGAACCGGCTTTGCCGGCTTGCACATCTTCCCCTATTCGGCGCGCCCGGGTACCCCGGCAGCCCGGATGTCCGGCAAGGTTCCCGAGAAGATCAAGAAGGCTCGAAGTCGGATCATGATCGACCTGGCGAGCCGCAGTGCCCGGGAGTTTCGCCGGCGGTTTTCAGGCCGGACCATGCCGGTGCTGTGGGAGGAGCAAAAGAGGGAGCGCCTCTGGATCGGGCACACCGGTAACTATATCAAGGTGATTGCCAGGAGCGATGAGCCACTCCGGGGTTGTCTGATCGAGACTAAACTGGGCGGCGGATATGAAGACGCCCTGTGGGGTGATATGTGAAAGGAGGGTGAGGAAGGATGATTGAAGATATCAATGTGGCTTACCTGGCCATCTTCGTGATTTGCCTGCTTGTCTCCGCCTTTTTTTCCAGTTCGGAGACAGCCTTCATCTCGCTG
Source organism: Dehalococcoidia bacterium (assembly GCA_023271485.1). GTDB lineage: Bacteria > Chloroflexota > Dehalococcoidia > SZUA-161 > SpSt-899 > BS503. The sequence goes on from JALPXT010000017.1 coordinate 12,821, forward strand.
CAGCGAGCGCGCATCAGGCACCTGGTGAACAGCGGTGTAGCCGGAGCGGAGGAGGTAGAGAAACTTACCGAACAGCCGGAAAAGTTGTTGACCACCGTGCTCGTGGGTAATAACTTTGTGAACACCGCCGCCGCTGTCCTGGGAACCGTGATCGTGATGGACATTCTTGGCGATCGTATGGGGATCATTGTCTCCACCATCGCGGTAACCTTTCTGCTCTTGATCTTCAGTGAGATTGCCCCCAAGACCGTCGCTACGCGAATAGGGGAACGAATGGCCCTATTCTACATCCGCCCCTTGAGGGCTATATCATGGATACTGTCGCCCATTACCTTTCTTCTCTCTGGAATAGGCACCGGGATAGCCAGGCTTCTGGGCGGCACCTCGATGCCTCGAAATGTGATAAGCGAGGAGGAAATCCGTGCCATGATATCGATGGGGCGTGAAGATGGAGTCGTGGAAGAGGACGAAGCGGAGATCATGGAACGGGTATTCCGCTTTGGGGACCGTCAGGTGAAGGAGATTATGACCCCGCGCACCGACATTGTGCGGGTGGAGAAGGATACCATACTGGGTGATTTTCTGGCAATCTACGCTGAGACACCCCATTCGAGATTCCCGGTTTATGATGAAACGGTGGACGATGTGACCGGTATTCTCTGGATAAAGGACGTGCTGCTGGCCCAGGCCAGGGGCAAGGTGGATAAGGAGAGCGTGGTGACGGGGTTGGCTCGATCGGTCTTCTTTGCCCCCGAGACCAAGATGGCGGGAGAGCTTCTCGGCGAGATGCAAGCGCAGAGAGCCCAGGTTGCTATCGTAGTTGACGAGTATGGAGGCACGGCCGGATTGGTGACCATAGATCAGCTCCTGGAGGAAATTGTGGGGCAATTGGGGGACGAACTGGCCAGTCATAGGCATGTCGAGACCATTGATCAGGACACGTTTCAGGTGAGAGGCGGAATGAGAATTGATCAGGCAAACGAGGAGCTAGAGCTAGGGTTACCCGAAGGTGACTATGAAACTGTGGCCGGATTTGTTCTCAGTGCTCTGGGTCATATCCCCAAGGAGGGAGAGCAGTTGAAATACGGGGAAGTGACGCTCACGGTTACCGAGATGAAGGGAGTCAAGATTGAAAAGGTTCTTATCATCAAAGGGTGAGCCGCAGCAGAGACTCTGCCTCACCTTCAGCCGGGGCGAGGAGGTGAAATATATCACTCATCTGGATATTATGCGGCTCTGGCACAGGGCGCTCCGTCGCGCTGGTATGCCCCTTTCGTACTCGCAGGGGTTCAACCCCCGTCCGAGAATCGCCATCGCCGCTCCGCTGGCCCTGGGGATCACCAGCGAAGCGGAGCTGATGGACGTCTTCCTGGAGAGGAAGGTCGCCCTGCATTTCTTTACCAGAGTGGTGAACGAGCAGTTGCCCCCGGGCATCAAGATTTTGGAGGCGAGGGAATACTGGCCCAAACTCCCTTCGCTCCAATCCCAGTTGCGTTTTGCGGAGTACCGGGTTGAGGTGGAGTCGACGAGGCCGCCAGCGGAAATCAGGCAAGCGCTTCGCTCCTTGCTGGCAAAGAGAAGCCTGCCCTGGCAGCATGCCCGGGACAAGGAGATCCGCCAATATGATCTCCGGGCCCTGATCGACGCCCTCTGGCTCGTCGATCAAGCTGATGCCCGGTATAGGCTTGGCATGAGGCTGCGCAATGATTCCGGCGGGTCGGGCAGGACGGAGCAGGTAACGATAGCCCTGGGATTTGAGGAGCATCCCAGATCGATCCATCGCACCAAACTGATTTTGTCCTCAAGATAATGCAGGGTTGGAAAATCCAAAAGCAGTTGCCTCGCCGGGTGGAACGCTTTATTGCGGAGCACCGCCTCTCAGTCGGCAGTCGGCAGTCGGCAGTCGGCAGTGGACGGGTGGGGGAAAGGGACTCTCGACTAGAGACTAGAGACTATCGACCGCTAGTAGTGGGGGTTTCGGGTGGGGCTGATTCCGTCTGCCTGCTGCACGTCTTATACCAGTTGAGGGATAAGATCCACCTTGATTTGCATGTAGCCCATCTGAATCACCAGTTGCGGGGTGCGGAGGCCGATGCCGATGCGGAGTACGTATCGAGTCTTGCGCGGAGACTCGGCATCGCCGCTACCATTGAGACACGCGACGTAAAAGCCTATCAGGCAGCCACCCGTTCCTCGCTTGAGGAGGCAGCCCGGGAGGTGCGTTACGCCTTCTTCGCTGAGGTTGCTCAAGCTACGGGCGCCGGGGCGGTAGCGGTGGGGCATACCGCCGATGATCAGGCCGAGACCCTCCTGATGCACCTGATTCGGGGAACGGGCCTTTTGGGGCTGCGGGGTATGCAGCCGTGCTCACGGTGGCGCTTGCCCGATGAAGAGACTCAACTTACGGTGATCAGACCACTTCTGGAGATCAGCCGGGAGGAAACCGAAGCCTACTGTGCGGCCTGCGAGCTTTCCCCACGGTTGGACTCCTCGAATATCTCCTCCAAATACCTGCGCAACCGGATACGCACTGAGCTTATGCCGGCGCTCCTGGAATATAATCCCGGGATCCGCGAGAGCCTGGGGCGCGCTGCCCGAACGGTTGCTGCAGATATTGCTCACCTCGATGAGGAGGTGGCACGGCTCTGGGATTCGGTGGCGGTGGAGCGACCCGACGCGGTGGCGCTGGACAACCAGGCATTTTCCGTTCTTCCCCCGGCGCTTAAGCGACATTTGCTCCGCTCTGCCCTGGGACGATTGCTGGGGGACCTGCGGGATATTGAGTTAGTTCACATAGAGGATCTGCTCAAGGTCATGGAAAGGCCGGCGGGCAAGAGGCTCTCCCTGCCCGGCGGGTTGGCATTCCATGGCGGCTACACCGAAAGCCTTATCACCAGAGCGGAGGATGCTCCCTGTCCATTGCCGCCGCTTGCAGGGGAACACCATTTGGCTATCCCCGGCGAAACCATGCTGTCGGGCTGGCGGGTCAGGGCAAGGGTTATCGAAGGCGAGGTCTCGCCGGTGGATGCTGCCGGGTACGTGGCCTATCTTGATCTCAATATCACCGGTGCGGAGCTGGTTGTCAGAAGCCGTCGTGATGGCGACAGGTTCCATCCGCTGGGTATGGATAACTCGAAGAAACTGCAGGACTTCATGGTGGATGCTAAGATCCCGCGTGCGTGGCGGGACCGCGTGCCACTCGTCTGTGCCGGAGAGCAGATCATCTGGGTGGTGGGCTGGCGCATCGATCATCGAGTGAGGGTAACCGACTCCACCAGGCGAGTTCTCTGCCTCGAGTTTGAGATGGCCTGACGGGTTACTTCCCCAGCACGCGCGGCAGAATCCCTCGAATGTAGTCGTCTGAGGCCAGGTCCAGTCGGGGAATTGCTGCTGTGGAGACCTGGGTGAGTTCCCCGAGGAACTCGTCCTCGATCGCCATCCTGGAACCTTCATCTCTGCCTTCGACGCGGCAGATGATCATCGGCTGGGTGTTTGACTTTCGTATCAGAGCCTGTCCCACCCACCGCCCCTCCGCGTCAACCCACTTGATCAGGCCACCGTCAGTGGTGTCAATGGCATAACCCTTCTGGCGAAATATCCCGACTACCGCATCCACCGCTTCCTGCTTCTCTGCCAGTACATTGGTGGTCAGCCGTATGTTAAGCTCCGGCGTTGCCGGGTATCGCGGCACCTCTTCGTCAAGGTCAATGAAAGTCTTCCCCTCCTTCAAGCCACTGGCGATAACGGTAAGGAGCTTGACAGCTGCCAGATTGGCATCATCGAAAATCCAGTTCTCCTCGTGCCCCGACATCTGATGCCCGGAGAGCTCGGCTGCCAGCACCACCGGCTGCTTATTCAGCCTAAGATCGATCCTCTTCCCGAATAATTCTATCTCCGGGGAGTTAGAGTTCAATGCCGCAATCAAAGATCTGACACCCATCTTGATAAAGGCATGGCCGGTGGGAACCATGAGGTATTCCCCTCCATGCCTGGTTATGAACTCCTCGGCTATCCGCGAGAACTTCACCTCGCCGATGAATCGAGGCTTCCCGGGGAGCTTCTTTCTCTTGTGCTCGGCGATTATGGATTTGGCCTGAATAGCGAGGGTTCTGTCCCCTTCCACCGCCAGGCCGTCAGATCTGACATAGATCACCCGGTCGCCGTCTTCATCGTGACCAATCCCCACCACCTCATCAGGACTGGCGGCAGCTTCCTGGAGCACCCTTTGCTCCAGTTGTCTGCGGTACCTGGCCTTGATAGGGTCCGGCTTGTGGGCCGGGAAGGAGCCGTCGGGGGTTTCGTTTAAGGCTATCACCTCGGCTCCAAGGTCGGAGTAGATCCCTTTGGTCCGCCACCCCGAGCCATTCCCGAAATCGATGACCACCTTCAACCCTTCCAGGGGATGATTTATCGCTGTAGCGGGCTGCTCGAAATCCGGGGGCAGATCGAGGGCGCTCCTGATTTCAGTCCATTTTGTGCTATCCA
>JALPXT010000018.1 GCA_023271485.1 Dehalococcoidia bacterium
CATCGTCTAGGGGACTAGGACAGCGGCCTTTCAAGCCGCAAACAGGGATTCGAATTCCCTTGGAGGCACCACATTTTACAGATCAGCACTATACTCGAAACCAGGGCTTGACACGAAGCGGGTTTTGTATTTAGAATATATAAGACCCTTGGGGGTCTCTCTGGCCATGCAAATTAACGCTGCTCAGCAACTTAAGAGCCCTCTGGGTGATACCCGTTATTACTCTATTGATGAGACCACCAGGGAAGGTTTCCACATACGAGGAGAAGCAAAGTTAGTCCGTACTAACCGCAGTATTCTGGTCACCGGGCAGTTTATAACCGTCGTCAGATGCACCTGCAGCCGGTGCCTGGAAGAATTCGAATGCCCATTGGAATTTGAAATGGAAGAAGAGTACTTTCCGGCGGGCGCCATACCGAACGGACTGGCAGGTCCGGTGGCCGATGATATGGATGGTTTTGCCATCGGAGGTGACCATATCCTCGACCTGAACGAAGCTGTGCGGCAGAACATTCTCATCGGCCTTCCCGCGAAGCCTCTCTGTCAAGTAGAGTGTGCGGGATTATGTCAGAGATGTGGCTATAATCTGAATTACGGTCCCTGCAATTGTGTAGAGAAGCAAGGTGACCCTCGCTGGACTCCATTGGGGGCACTGCTTTCCACTGAAATCGCCGGAGATAATTATGGCTCTACCTAAGAGGAAAACATCAAAGAATCGTCAGGCTACCAGGCAAAGTCACCAGGGATATTCCCTACCTAGTCTCGCTCTTTGCCCACAATGTCGCAAACCCAAACCTCCTCACCAGGTGTGTCCTGCGTGTGGAAGCTATCGCGGGAGAGAAGTATATCAGGTTAAGAAAACCAAGAGATGACCAAGATGAAGACCATCCTGTGTGATCTTCTCGGCATCGCATATCCGGTCATCCAGGGAGGGATGGCCTGGCTGGGCACCTGGGAGCTTTCATCCGCCGTTTCCAGAGCGGGCGGACTGGGCATTATCGGGGCAGGTAATGCCCCGCCTGAGTGGGTGCGAGAGCAGATTCGCCGTATTAAAGAGCAAACCCAGAAGCCCTTCGGGGTGAATATTATGCTCATGTCTCCATTTCTCGAGGAGGTCATTGCCGTCATATTGGACGAGAACGTGTCCATTGTGTCCACCGGTGGAGGCAACCCGGGGGCCTATATCCGCAGATTCAAAGAGGCTGGCATGAAGGTGATCCCGGTGGTCTCCAGCGTTGCTCTGGCCCGGCGTCTGGAGCGAGCAGGGGCCGATGCCCTGGTAGCCGAGGGGTTGGAATCGGGGGGGCATGTCGGCGATACCACAACGATGGCACTGGTTCCCCAGATGGTTGATTCCGTGAGTATCCCGGTGATCGCTGCAGGAGGGATTGGTGATGGAAGGGGCATGGCAGCGGCACTGGCTCTGGGGGCGCAGGGAATTCAGATGGGCACCCGCTTCATCTGCAGCACTGAGTGTGTCGCCCATTCCCAATTCAAGGAGACGATTCTCAAGGCTCAGGATAGAGCTACAGTGGTTACCGGAGAATCCACCGGGCATCCAGTGAGGGTGATCAAGAACAGGCTGGCCCGTCAGTTCCTGGCGATGGAGAAGGATGGGGTATCCATCGAAGATCTGGAACGTTTCGGAGAGGGCAAGCTGCAACTAGGAGTGATCCAGGGAGATGTGGAGAATGGGTCTTTGATGAGCGGGCAGATTGCGGGGCTGGTAGGATCGATAAAGCCGGTTCGCACCATCATCGAGGATACGGTAGCTGAGGCGGAATCGATACTTGCCCGTCTCGGAAAAGGAGGTAAGGGGTAAGGGGTAATGGGTAAGGTCGCCTTTGTCTTCCCCGGGCAGGGGTCTCAGGTAGTGGGGATGGGGCGTGATCTATTTCAGGTATCGCCCCGGGCACGGCAAGTCTTCGAAGAGGCCGACGAAACGCTTGGATTCTTGCTTTCCAGACTCTGTTTTAGTGGCCCGGAGGACAAGCTGTGCCAGACCGTGAATACCCAACCGGCGGTAATGACCACCAGCTTAGCCTGCCTGAGAGCCGCATTTGGGAACGGGAATGGCTTACAGCCGGCATTTGTTGCCGGACATAGTTTGGGGGAGTACACCGCCCTGGTGGCTGCGGGGGTACTGAGCTTCTCTGATGGCCTACGTCTGGTCCAGGAGCGCGCTCGTCTAATGCATGAGGCTGGGCAGAAACGCCCCGGTGGGATGGCTGCCGTTATCGGCCTCGATCTGATCTCCCTGGAAGAGGTTTGTCAGGAGACCGGCACTGCCATCGCAAATATCAACTCCCCCGATCAAACTGTGATCAGCGGCACGAACAATGGCCTGGCGTGGGCTATGGACCTGGCCAAGGCCAGAGGCGCAAAGAGAGTGGTGCGATTGGGCGTCAGCGGTGGTTTCCATTCCTTCCTTATGCAGTCTGCCGCCGAAGGCCTGGCCAGAGCAGTTTCGCGATTTGATTTCTCCCATCCCCTGGTTCCGGTCGTTGCCAACACCACTGCCCATCCCGCTTCCACAGCGGAAGAGATAAGAAGTGGAATTCTGCGGCAGGTGTGTGGTTGTGTCCACTGGCAATCCTCTATCGAGTACATGATCGATGCCGGAGTTTCGACTTTTGTGGAGATCGGCCCCGGGCGGGTACTCACCGGGCTGATCAAGAGAATCACTAAAGATGTTGAGGTTCTCAACATCAGCGATGTGGACTCCCTTTCGGCGATGCGTCCCTAAGGAACTTCCCAAATACTATTATGACTGGCGTTCGACGCAAAGCCCGCATAATCGCTTTGCAGGCTCTATACGAATTCGATTGTGCCGGGCACGATCCGGCCTCTTCCACCTCGCGGCTGATCCGCGAGAGGCTACTTCCTGAGGATGCTGCCTCGTTTGCCCATGAACTGGTGAACGGGGTTCTGGATAGCAAAGAGGAACTTGATGCCCAGATACGGAGATTCGCCCCCAGCTTCCCGGTGGAACAGCTCTCAATGGTGGACAGAACCGTACTGCGGATGGCCATCTATGAGATGATGATCGGAGGCAAGGTGCCGGTCAAGGTTGCTATAAATGAGGCCGTGGAACTGGCAAAGACCTTCGGCAATGAGAATTCTTCTAAATTCATTAATGGAGTTCTGGGTTCGGTTAGCGCAATGATCTTAGAGCGTTGAATAGCATGCCCCTGAACCCCTGGTCAGGTCCAGGGGCAGTCTTGTCAGGAACTTACAACTTTACTAGGGAGGAGAAGATATGGCCACAGTTTTCGAGCGAGTCAAGAAAATCATCGTGGAGCAACTTGGTGCCGAAGAGGAAGACGTAACGCCCGAGGCTTCATTCGCTGATGATCTAAATGCGGATTCTCTTGATCTGGTGGAGCTGGTGATGGCGTTTGAGGAGGAGTTCGGAGATGACACCAATCCGCTGGAGATACCAGATGAGGACGCTGAGAAATTACTAACCGTGAGGGACGTGATTGATTACCTGAAAGAACGCGGGTTTGAGGATGACTAATCCCTGAAAAGGGCTAAGGGCCTCTCGCCTTCGAAGTGGGGTCTCAAGTTGGCAACTCTCGCTGATCTATATCGCGAAATCTCGCTCTGTCGAGATTGTGAGCTGGCAGAATGCCGCAATATGGTAGTGCCTGGAGAGGGGGCCGCCGATGCCGAGATAATGTTCATCGGCGAAGCCCCGGGATTTCACGAGGACCAGCAGGGGCGGCCATTCGTGGGCGCTGCCGGGCAGTTCCTGGATAATCTATTGCACTCTATTGGCCTTGATCGAAGCAAGGTCTACATCTGCAATATTATCAAGTGCCGGCCTCCGGGCAATCGGGATCCACTCCCGAGGGAGGTGGATGCCTGCCGGAGGTGGCTTGAGCACCAGATTGAGCTTATCGATCCCCGGATGATTGTTACTCTGGGGAGGCACTCTATGAGCAGGTACTTCCCCGGTGCAAGCATAAGCAAGGTTCATGGGACGGCGCAAAACCTCGATGGCAGGATATGCTTTGCGATGTATCATCCGGCTGCCGCCCTGCATCAACAGAGCCTGCGCCGCACCATCGAGGCGGATATGCTCAAGATCCCCGGCCTACTGGCCCAGGCTGCGGACACAAAACCAGCGCCGGAGCCCAGGCAACTGAGCATGTTTTAGGGAAATGGCGAAGGCTAGCACAAGGCGAAGGCAAGGGTCGCGCAGGAATGGCATAGGCTGGCGTGCTTTGCGATCCGTTATGTCCGGACTGTTTCTGCGAGTGGTATTGGTTGGACTTATCGTTGGTGTGCTATTCTTCCGCCACGAGACCATCTCCAGAGTGATACTGCGTTCCCTGGGGCTGGCCATAATCCCGGTGCTGCTATGGATTGTTATCATCGCCTGGATACTATGGAGAGGCCGCTTCGGCAGTCTGCTGCGGCACTGGAACTCCTGGTTGGGGGCTTTGCTGCTCAGCGCTGCCGTTATAGGTGTAATGACCCTCTTTCGTCCCGCGGTAACTATAGCCGGTGTTTCGTTGCGTGAGGTAACCCTGGGTGGATATCTGGGAGAGCGTATCGTGGGAACGTCCTACGAGTGGGCCAGGCTTCTGGGCCTGGTTTCGCTGGGTGTGATATTGGTGACCCCTGGGCGTTCCCTCAGATTTGCCAGGGTTCTGGCTAGTTTCGCTTACCTTGTGGTTCTTAATCTGCTCACCCTGCTCGCAATGGGATTTTGGCATCTAGTACAGAAATTCCTGTCCGGGCTACTTTCCCTGGCCGGCCTTCTCAAAATCAAAATAGCCGCCTTATTTAAGGCAAAATCCGTTGCTTCACCACTGCCACGGAGCCAGGAGGTGGCAAGAGAGCCAGTACCCGTTGAGCCGGTAGTTACTGAGCCGAAGTCGAGCGAGGCGACCCTGGGGTTGGCGGAGCAACCAGTAGCTGAAGATGTCATGTTACCTGGTATTGACGGGGAACTACCTGCCATCCAACTGCTGGATGAGGCCCCAAAAGCTAGCTTCGCGCGAGGAAATGATGCCGAGCGAGCTGAGTTGATTGAGGAGGCACTGGCCAGTTATGGGGTAGAGGTTAAGGTGGTGCAGGTGAATCCAGGCCCATCGGTGACTCAGTTTGGCGTCGAGCCCGGTTGGATTCGCCGGTACCGAAGAGTGGTGGAGAAGGATCAGAATGGCAAGCCCAAACTGGACAAGAATGGCAATCCCAGGGTTCACCTCGAGGAGGTATCCAAAACCAGGGTCAAGGTAGATCGCATCACCTCCCTGGCCAATGATTTGGCCCTGGCTTTGGCAGTCACTCACGTGCGTATCGAGGCCCCGGTTCCGGGGAAGCCGCTGGTGGGGATCGAGGTCCCCAACATCAGTACCGCTCTGGTCTCCTTGCGCAGCGTTATCGAAAGCCCGGCTTTTCACAAAGCCCGGACCAAATCCCGGTTGGTGGTGGCCCTGGGACAGGGTGCTGCCGGGGAGCCAGTTATCGCTGATATCGCCAAGATGCCTCATATCCTCATCGCCGGGGCTACCGGGAGTGGCAAAACGGTCTGCCTTAACTGCATTATCACCGGTCTCCTGATGCAGGCCACACCTGCTGAGGTGCGGCTGGTTCTCATCGACCCCAAGCGAGTGGAGATGATAACCTTCAATGGCATCCCACACCTCTTGACTACAGTGGTAGTGGAGACCGATAAGGCGGTTGATACATTGCGCCGCGTAACCCTGGAAATGGATCATCGCTATCGCAAATTCGCCTCCCTCGGGGTTCGTAATATCGATACTTACAACCGCAGTCCCAAGGTGGCTGAGCCATTGCCCTACATCGTAGTGATCGTCGATGAGCTTGCGGATCTGATGATGACTGCTCCAGACGTGGTCGAACCCCTGATCTGCCGCCTAGCTCAACTGTCCCGGGCTACCGGGATTCACCTCGTTGTGGCCACACAACGGCCGTCAGTTGATGTTATTACCGGGCTGATCAAGGCCAATTTCCCCACCCGCATCAGCTTCGCGGTGGTCTCATCCGTCGATTCGCGCACCATTCTCGATAGCATCGGGGCTGAGAAGCTCCTGGGTCGGGGTGACATGCTCTATCTGTCTCCTGATGCCCATAAACCAAAGCGTTTGCGGGGGTGTTTTGTCTCCGACGAGGAGATGGACCGGGTGGTCGCCTTCTGGAGAGAATGGGGGGAGAAAAACTTCCCGCAGTCGCTTGATCGTGTGGCTCAACAGTTTTCTTCTTTGTCGGTAGAACAACTGGACCTGGATCCTTTCCTGGAAAAGGCAAGACAGTTATGTGAGGAGTCCGGCCACATTTCCGCCTCTCTTCTGCAGCGGAGACTTCATATCGGCTATCCGCGAGCAGCCAGGCTTATGGAGCAACTGGAGGAGGAAGGGCTAGTTGAATCCAGGGGATACTCAAAACCCTGGGAAGGGGAGCCATGAAAGAAGTTGTCTCCTATACCGCTTATTTGGCAGAACGCGAGAGGTTACGCCGAAAGAGGCCCAAGACTGTCTTCCTGAAGCCCCCGAAGGAGGTGCCGGAAGAGGAAGCACAGTGTTTCTGGTGCGGGACCGATCTCTCTCGCTCTGAGTTGTATCAACACTATCGGGTCTGTCAGGTGTGCCGCTTCCATCACAGTCTTTCGGCATGGGAACGGATATACCTTCTGGTTGACCCGGGAAGCTTCCAGGGACTTGATCAAACGGTGACCGCCGCAGCAGAACCAGCTCGCCTTTTGGGTAATGTCGCCTATCAGCAGCGCATACGTGAGGCCCAGGAAAGGACCGGGCTCTCCGAGGCGGTAGTTACCGGCACTTGTACCATCGGCGGCAATCCCGTGGTACTGGCAGTGCTTGACTTTGGGTTCCTTGGCGGTAACATGGGCATGGTGGTGGGTGACAGGATAGCTAAGGCATTCGATACAGCGGTGAGAAGGAAGCTCCCCGTGGTTACCGTGGTTTCATCGGGTGGCGCTAGAATTGAGGAAGGGGTTCTCTCCCTGATGCAGATGGCCAGGACGGTGGTCGCGGCAAAAAAGCTGCAAGCTCGTCGCCTGCCACATATCTCGGTCTTAACTCATCCCACCACAGGTGAGGTGTATGCCAGCTTCGCCAATCTCGGCGACCTCATTATCGCCGAGCCCAGGGCTATGATTGGATTTGCCCCCTTACGCGTTACGGGAGAGACGCAGGAGACCTCACCCACAGAGATGGGGCATACCGCAGAATCGCATCTGGAGCATGGGCTGGTGGACCAGATCGTTGATCGGACCCGGCTTCGCCATCTGATCTCCATCACCCTGGATCTGCTCAGTTCCCGATACCGGCTGGGCGTGAAGAAAAAGGTACGGCCGTATCTTGCCCCCACTCGTCCGCAGGAGCAGGCCTGGGAAACTGTTCAATTAGCCCGACATGCACAGCGTCCCACCTCGATGGACTACATTACCCGGATCACCTCAACCTTCATTGAGATTCATGGCGACCGCTCCTATAGTGATGATCCAGCCATCGTGTGCGGGCTGGCTGAGCTTGGAGGAGAGGCCGTGGTGATCATCGGGCAACAGCGCGACCGCAACGAAGGGCACACTGCACCGGAGGGCTTTCGCAAGGCACAGCGCGCCATGAGGCTGGCAGCCAAGTTCGATTTGCCCCTGATAAATCTTGTTGATACCCCCGGCGCGTATCCGGGAGCGGAATCGGAGGAAAGGGGGATCGGGAATGCCATTGCATCCACGATGGCTCTTCTCTCCGATATCCCGACACCAGTTATTTCGGTAATCATCGGACAGGGGGGGAGCGAGGGAGCACTGGCACTCGGTATCGCTGATCGGGTTCTCATCATGGAAAATGCCTTCCTTTCGGTGATCTCACCCGAGAGAGCGGCCTCCATCTTCTTCAGGGATGTCAAGAGGGCTGAGGAACTTGCCTCAGCCTTAAGGCTGACGGCTGCTGACTGTAAGCAGCTTGGAGTGGCTGACATTGTGGTTCCAGAGCCGGAAGGTGGGGCTCATACCGACCCGGCGGAGGCCGCCCGGATGCTGCGGAATCTCATTCTCCGAGAACTGCTTCAGATTCAGACGCAATCCCCTGCCAAGCTGGTTAAATCCAGATACAAACGATTTCGTTATCTCGGCGGACGGACTTCTATTCTGAGGGGGATATTCTCCAGGCGGATTAAATCTGGGGTCAGCCCTTGACCCCAGACCTACATGGGGCGCAGAATGCGTTCGGCCAATTCATAATGCCTGCGGGACTGGTTCTTCCAGGAGAACTCCGCGGCATACTTCAGCATCGCTCCCTCCATCCTTTCTCTGAGAGCCGGGTTTATGATGATCTCCCTGATTTTCAGTAACAGACGCCTCAGATCTGTGTCCACAAGCCCGCCGGCCTCTTTCAGGGTCTCGCCGACCCCCTCTAGATCGCGGCCAGCGACCATTGCACCGGCACCCAGCGCGTGTGCCATTATGCCGCTTTGAGCGCATTCAGTAGGCCAATAGAAGTTGACATCGAAAGCCCGCTGCGCCAGCGCAAGGGTATCTTGAGGCAACCAGGTTTCCAGGAGAAAGCTGTCTCTGCCATTCTGCTCCCTTCGTAGTTCGCCGGCATAGATCTTGTGGGATTCCTCTCTGGTCATTCCAATACGTACGGCGGCGATTCTCTTGTGAGGAGTGATCTGCTGCAGCTTATCTCTGAGAAGATAAAGCGACTCCGAGTGTTTCAGAGGGCACAAAAACCCGGTTTGTCCTATCACCGAGGTGTCTGGATCGAGGAATGTGCGCTGCTTACGCAGGGCGTCCCTCGTTGCCTGGTCAAGTCCCGCTTCAGAGAGCAAGAAGTCATTGAGTCTCTCTTTGGCCTCTTTCCAGCTCAGTTTGCTTACCGCTGGGTATGAATGTATGCCGTGCTTCACCACATATACTCTGTTGCGGTGTTCGGGGAATGCTGAGGTAACTGCATCATAAACCCCGTGGCTGAAAACTGTGATAGCCTGGACATGAGGCAGCAGGGATTGTAGGAGGTTATACTGGTATTTCCGTAGGCCGGTTGGGGTTTCAGAGCTCTGGAAGTGGAGAGTGTGGCAAGTGACGACCTTGGGCAGATCCAGATCCATGAGCATGGTCACGAACTTTTGGCTATCGGCCCAGATCAGATCCTCGTGTTGAAACCACAGGACCGTATCTTCATCTTTCAATCCAAGCTCTTTCAATCCTTGCAGAATGGCGGCGGCTGAGAAATCGTGGCGCCCTGGTATGCCGTACCAAACCTGGTCCGTTCTCTGATGGGCGGTGCTCAGCAATGCCCCGTATTTCTCCAGGTCAAAGGACAGCACGCTCCACTTGCCGGCCGGACTTGCACGAGTTATGAAGTCGGTATAATCGGCTATGCCGCATATTATGGGTTTGTATGTTCCGACGAAGCAAATAAATGCCATATCTAAAGATATTATGGCACATAATAGACAATCTCGCAAGCCGCGTAGATGGATGCATTGTATTTCAAAGTCATTGACAAATTACGAGATTTAGCGGTATAATAGCTCGAAGCAGAGGCTTCGAATAAATTTCTAAAGGAGGGAGTACAATGCTGGATCTGATGAAAAAAGGGATATTGATAGGGATCGGGGTCGCGTCCTTAACGAAGGACAGGGTCGAGGAGTTGGTTGAAAAGATCGCCGAGGAGAGCAAACTCTCCGAGGAAGAGGGGAGAAAACTGGTCAAAGAGCTGTTGGAAAAATCGGAGGAGGCCCGGAAGGAGTTCCAAGATCAGGTGGGAAAGAGGGTGAAGGAAGCCCTGAATGCGATGGACATCCCTTCACGAGAGGAGTTACAAAATCTGAAAGCACGAATCGAGAAGCTGGAAGGCCAGACAAGCGTTGAGGAGTAACCTGTGTAATGGCTTAGCGCACGGGGCTGCAGACAGGCATTCGTCGCCCTTGGTCTCCTTTGATTGTGGGGTGGATCGATCATGGTTCGCAAGATCGGGCTGGTGAGCCGGACCTATCGCCACATCAACCGCTATCGTGAGATCGTCACAGTGTTGGTGAAGTACGGCTTCGGCGATCTTATCACGAGAAGCAACCTCGATAAATACATCGATTTCGGGCGGAAGCTCCTTCCTGGGGAACGAGAGCGAGATGTCGTCTCTCTTTCTCGCTGGGAGCGGATCAGAATGGTGTTGGAGGAGCTCGGCCCAACCTTCATCAAGTTCGGCCAGATCATGAGCAACCGGCCGGATTTGGTGCCGCAGGAGCTTATCGTCGAGCTGAAGAAGCTCCAGAGTGCGGTTCCCCCGTTTCCGGAAGAGGAGGCGAAAGAGCTCGTCGAAGAAGAACTCGGCAAATCCGTCGACGAGCTCTTTTCAGATTATACGACCGGCCCTATCGCCTCTGCCTCGATCGCCCAGGTTCACCGGGCCGTCCTGAAGAACGGGGAAGAGGTCGCCGTCAAAGTGCAGCGCCCCGGGATCCAGCAGATCATCGAGACCGACATTGAGATCATGTTTCATCTGGCCGCGCTGATGGAGAAGTACGTCGAGGAGATAAATCTCTTTGATCCCGTCGCCATCGTGGCGGAGTTCGAGAGGTCGATCAAGAGAGAGCTTGACTTCCACATTGAGGCAGCGGCGATCGAGCGCTTCGGCGGGAACTTCCAGACCGACCGAACTATCTATGTCCCCACGGTCTATCGGGATTACAGCACGAGCAGAGTTCTGACCATGGAGTTCATTGACGGGGTAAAAGCATCGAGTGTGGAGGTGCTCCTGGCGGCGGGGCTCGATCCGAAGTTGCTCGCCAGCCGGGGGGCGTATCTCGTCCTCAAGCAGGTCTTCGAACAGGGATTCTTTCACGCCGACCCTCACCCCGGGAACCTCATGGCCCTACCGGGAAACGTCATCTGTTTTCTCGACTACGGGATGATGGGCGGAATCTCGATGAAAGATCGGGAGTATTTGAGTAGTATCCTCACCGGCATCGTCAACCAGGATGCCGCACGGATCACGAAGACTCTACTGCAGCTATCGGCAACCCCGCATCTCAAGGATGCCGACAAGCTCGAATATGAGATCCAGGCGCTGTTGGAGCAGTATTCTTACCGATCGCTTAAGAGTATAAACATGGGCCTGATACTGAACCAACTGATAACCTTGATCATCAGCTACCGGTTGAAGGCACCCTCCCACTTCTATCTACTGACGAAGGCGCTTATTACCATCGAAGGGGTCGGGCGGATGCTGGACCCGGACTTCGACATGGTCAACCATACCAAACCGTTCGCCAAGAAGCTCCTGAAGGAGCGGATGAACCCGCTCAAACTCACGAAGGATCTCTATCTGTCGGCGCTTGATCTCAGTGTCCTTCTGCGCGATCTTCCTTCCGAGGTGCGGGAGATACTGACGCAGATCAAAGGGGGGAAAATAAGGATCGAGTTTGAGCATAAGGGGCTCGAACCGATACAAGAAACGCACAATCAGATCAGCAATCGCATCGCCTTTGCCATCGTCCTGGCTGCTCTGATGATGAGCTCCGCCCTGATCGTACTTGCCGGGATCCCTCCACGGTGGAACGGGGTCCCGATGATCGGGATCGTCGGCTTCCTCGGGGCGGGGATCATGGGATTTTGGTTGCTCATCTCCATCCTCAGACACGGAAAGATGTAATCCTACCTCTGGATACAGAGCAAAATTATTATTAAGCCGAGGCAGTTATAGATCTTATACCGCGATAGCTCTGAACCGCTATGATGGCCATGATGACGCTTCAAGTTCAACTCATCTCAACAGAAATACTATCTTCTCCCCCACGACTTCCCTCGCTACCTTTCCCTTTTCCTCAAGATACCTCAAGTGAGCAATCGCCTCCCCGGTGGCAAACCATTTCTGCATGCTGGGGAATAAATCCCAGCTCTTGTAGGTCATGTCCCAGGTCATTTCCGATGACACCTGAACAGCATTCTTGCTACCTTCCTGAAGAATGGAAAGAACCTCATCGGCTCTCACCTGGTGGTGGTACTTCAGTTGTTGAATCCGCTCCCTGAAATTCTTGAAAGTGCCTCTGTGCCCGGGCAATACCAGTTCAACATCGAAATCCTGAACCTTATCCAGGCTTATCAGATATTGGCTCAAGCGATTCTCTTCATCGGACCATGCTGAGATGTTGGGGGTTATGTCACCAAGGATGTGGTCCCCGGATACGAATATCTTCTTGTTGGCTTCGTAAAGACACATGTGTGCTCTGGTATGACCCGGTGTTTCAATGCATCTAAACAGGTAATCCCCAAGCCCTATCATCTCGCCCTCTCCCACCAAATGTAAGTCCAGATGCCCTTTTGAAATGTACCTGGAACCAGGGTGACTCTTAAACACCCTCCGAAGCTCATCCTCGGGAAAACCGTGCATCCGAGCAAAATTGGCCTGTTCCTCCAACCAGGAGCCGGCATGGTCAAAAATAGCCGCCTCCACCTGAGAGAAATAGACCGTCGAGGTATCGCGAGCCAGGACGGACATCAGACCTGAGTGATCGGCATGTATATGGGTAACAAAAAAATCTGCCTCCGCTAGATCTACATTGATTTCCTTGAGCCCTGAGGATATTGCAGTCAGGCACTCAGGGCGATTCATTCCGGTATCGATGATCAAAGATCGCCCTCGATCCTTTATTACGTAGGAGTTGATAGCTTTCAGAGGATTCCCCGGGAGAGGGATCTCGATTCGGTATAAGTTCGGCAAGATTTCGTCAACCATCGGACCATCCTTTCTCTGTAACTGCTCGACCATCAACCATCAACCATTTCCCCCCAGCCAGTCCTGGACCGCTTTGGGCAAATTCCGCGAGGGGCCCCTTTCCACGCGACATTGTGGCAATGAATTCACAAACACCGAACCATAGTTCCTGGTGCTCAGCCGGCTATCGAGGACCACCATCACTCCGCGGTCGGTCTTCGACCGGATGAGCCGGCCAAACCCTTGCTTGAATCTGAAGGCAGTCTGTGGCAGGGAGTATTCATTGAAGGGATCGTCAAAGGTCTCCGAGCGAGCGGCGAAGATGGGGTCGGTGGGAACACTGAAGGGCAAGCGAACTATGACCAAAACGCTGAGCGTCTCCCCCACCACGTCAACCCCCTCCCAGAAACTGGCCGCCCCCAGGATCACCGTCCGGGGATTGCTTCTGAAAGCAGAAAGCAACTGCTGCGGCGAGCCATCCACCCCCTGGCCCAGGACAAGGATGTCTTCCTCCTCCAGCGGGGCCCGGATAGCGGCATGAGTCGCCCGCAACGCCGCGTGAGAAGTAAAAAGAACCAGACAGCGCCCTCCCGTAGCACGGCAGAGTGACACCAGTGCCCTTGCCAGGGCTGATTGATAGCCCTCCCTCCCCGGCTCGGGGATGTCCGTGACCAGATAGATCAGCGCCGCGCGGCCATAATCGAAAGGCGATCCCAACAGGAGTTCCTCGGTATCCTCCAGGCTGAGTCGTTCCTTGAGATACCTGAAGTTACCTTCCGTGCTCAAGGTGGCGCCGGTGAGGATAAGGGAATCTTTTTCAGAATAGAGGGAGTTCTGCAAGAGCAATCCCACATGCAGAGGGGCGGAGTGCAAGCATATCATGTTGTTCCTTCTGCCCAGAGTGAGCCAGTGGATAGTATTGTCCCGAGGATGGAAAACCAGCGAGTTTATCTGGTGCCGCAACTCCTCGTTCGCGTTCACCAGCGAAAGCGTCTCCAGCTTGAGCGTTTCCGGGATGGCCAGATCATCTATTGCAGGATGTATCTTCCCCAGTATCCGGGCAATATTCTCCAGCGACAGAAGCAGATTCTCGCAATTGATCTCTATATCCGACCACGCCGGCTGTGAGCGAATCGCCCTGGTGAGACGCAGATGGAGATCGTATTCGCCCCGGCTTTCCGTATACCCCTGAATGAGATCGCTGACACTGTTGAAAAACTCCGAGATGCAGCTGTGAACCCTGGCCACTCCCAGGTTCAGAGATTGGTTCAGTTGTTCAAGGTCGTCCTTCCTTGAAGGAGCCATATCGGTCGTGCGGACGAAATGTTCCAGTTGAGGAAGGAACCCAAATCGCTGCCCCTGCGTCTCGTGGATTATCTGATCAAGATGATCGAAGAGATCTCGCTCCCGGAGCTCGGTGCCGAGTTGATCAGTAGCGACACTCTCGAGGTGATGGGCCTCATCGATGACCAGGTGGCTGTACTCGGGGAGTATCTCCGTGCCGGCAGCCATCTCCGATAGGAGAAGGGCATGGTTGGTTACGATGAGATGCGCCCCTGTTGCGGCGTTGCGTGCGCCGTGAAGGAAACAGATTCCCCGCTGGTGATAGGGACATCGCCGCCCGAGGCAATCGTATCCCTGGGCGCAGACCCGGGACCAGAGCACCTGCTCCTTGCCATCGAGATTGATCTCGGAGCGATCGCCTGTCTGGGTCGCTGGAAGCCAGACCTGAATCCGTGCCAGGAGCTGGCTTACTTCCAGCGCCAGGCCATCGGCCTTTCGCAGACTGTCCCAGCGCCGCAAACAGAGATAGTTCGTTCGACCCTTCACCTGAACCACCTTAAGACAGTCGATAGTCGATAGTCCCCCACCCCGGGCTGCCGACTGCCGACTGCCGACTGGTTGACACCCGATCGCTTGAACCAGATCGGGGATATCTTTGTGCACCAGTTGCTCTTGAAGATTGATAGTATTTGTGGAAATGACCACCGGTATATTGTTCCGGTAGGCGTAAAACGCTGCTGGCAAAAGATAGGCCATTGACTTTCCGGTGCCCGTGCCTGCTTCCGCAATCAAGTGCCGGCCGCCATTAAGCGCCTCAGCAACCGCTCGCATCATCTTGACCTGTTCCGGGCGCTGCTCGTAGGGAACCGTCTGGGGGAATGTCCGGGCCAGAGGCCCATCGCCGGCAAAGAAACCGGCAAGTTCCTCAACATCCAGTGGAACTCTCTGCGTACTCGGAGTCAGCGGTTGAGCCGGCTTGAGGGCACGATGCCCAAAGCATACCTTCTCAAAGTCCGCCTCGCTGAGCAAGAAGTTTGCTGCTCTCTCTTGCAGCACTTCTTCAAGAAAGCCACCGAGCCACCAGTCCGATTTGGCAGTTAGACGAACTAACTCACCGAGGAGGCTGGGGGGAAGCTCGCATAATCTACTCAACAGCACCGTGAATATCTCTTTGACTGCCATGGCATCGTTTAGGGCACGGTGAGCGGAGGGGTGAGGAATCCCAAGGTGCGAAGCCACCGCAATCAGATTGCGCTGTGAGAGGTGTGGGAGCAAAAGCCTGGACATGGCGAGGGTATCGTAAGCCGGATTGGGCAGACTGATGCCTTTCTGCGCCAGAAATCCCAGGTCAAAGGAGACGTTGTGTCCCACCACCGGGCATCCTTCTAAGAAGGCGATCAATCCCTCCGCTAGAGCTGAGAACGGCGGCGCGGCATCAACCTCCTCCTGAGATATGGCGCAGAGCGATTTAACGAGGTAGGGTATACGCCGGTGGGGATTGACCAGAGACTGAAAGACATCTATCTCACGGCCGTCCCGAAACTTGACCGCGCCGATTTCGATAATCTCGTCGCTCTCCGGGCTGAGGCCGGTGGTCTCCAGGTCCAGGGCAACGTAAGTCTGATCCATCATTTGGAACTAAAACACCTTCTCCAAAATCTCAAATATGCCCCAGCCTAAATGGACAAGAACGATGGTCCTTATCATGCGCCCGGGCCAACTGTAAACGAGAAATTTCCACAGCGGAAATCTTAATACCCCCGAGGCGATCCCCACCAGGTCAAAGGGAAAGGGCATCATCGCAACGATAAATATGCCCTTGCTGCCGTAACTCCTCATCAGGCGCTGTATCTTCTCATAATTCTTCCGGTGTTTCTCCGGGATCATTACCCTTCCCCAGTAGCCGGCGAGGTATCCGGTGGCCTCACCCAGGGTCGCTCCAGTGGTTGCCACTACCGCAAGCCAGAATATCCCTCCACCTGAAAGCCCCATGATGACCGGCGCCGCCACCAGGACCGCCCATCCGGGGAGGGGGAAAAGGATAGTCATGCTGGTAACCAGCATCAAGATGAAAATGCCCACAAAACCGTGTTCACGGACCAGCTCTTCCCAGTCAATATCCAGTTGGTAAACGATAAACGACAAGGCGAGAATACAGAGTATGCCCAGTACCAGGAGGCCCTTCCTGTTAATCACCTTCCGGCGAAGAAAGTTCATCGTTTACTAACCCTTCGGGGTGACCCTTCAGGGGAACCCTTGAACTGTGAACCGCGGGTTGTCTGCACCAGCAAGGCCCCCAACCCTTCATCCTTCAATCGTTTGGCCAGCCCCTCCCCCTCTGTTTGGCCCGGCACCAGCGTGAAGAGCATCGGCCCTGCTCCGACGAGATGAACGCTGCCGGCCCCGGCGGCCAGGAATCTCCTGCGATACTCACCGAGCTGGGGGAAGAAATCAAAGGCCACACCTTCAAAGGTATTACATAACAGAGATGATTGCAA
>JALPXT010000019.1 GCA_023271485.1 Dehalococcoidia bacterium
TTGGCCTTGTCCCTCGCCTTGCGCGGACGCGCCGGCAGTACCGCGCAGCCGTAGTGCTGGGCCATATTGGCATAGGTTGGATTTAGCTCCGGCTCATAAAAGCATGGGTTTTTTACCCCGCTCTTTAGATTGTCCGGCACCAGCAGCCGCGGCACACAGCCAAAATACCGGAAAGCCCTCACATGGGAGCCAACCCAGTTTGGCAGTGTCTGGGATAGGGTCGCCTCGGCATAGGTATAGTTAGAAGCTCCCCAGACGGCCACAAATAGTTGGGTGGGGATTAGCTCACCGGTCGCCAGGTCGACGATAGCCAGGCCATTGGAGTAGTCGATAAATACCTTCTCTCCAGCCCGGTGCTCCTGGCGCATGCAGTAATCAAGCTTATCGCGCCAGCGCCGATAATACTCGCAGAACTGGGTGTACTGGTAGCCATCTGGGTGCTTCTCCTTGTACTCCAGCCACAGCTGGGTCAGTGTCAGGTTAACATTGCGGTAGCGGCGAAGCTCTCTGTAGATGTACTCGCAGTCCGGCGGCGGGCGGTGGCCCGAACTCGGTACATGCTCGGTGGGGAAGAGACGGGCTTCCAGTTCAGTGTCGCTGAGCTCAGCTGCCTCAGGCCAGCCCAACCCCGCTGCTCTGGCCCTCCTCAGATAATCACCGACAGTGCTCCGGGCGACATTGCAGCTATGGGCTATCTCCCGCTTGGAAAGACCGCAGGCATACTTTAAACGTAGAACCTCTTTTATCTTGCGCACAGGCAACCTCCTGTTGGCCATAAAATCACCTCCTTAAAGCGATTTTATGGCTTTTGGTTGCCCGGCACTACCCCCCCCCGACAGTCCCCAGACCTACCATCCAGGCTTATCCTGGGTGGCCGGTTTGCTCCGTTAAGATGGCCGGTTTGCTCCGTCAGGGTGGCCGATTTGCTCCGAGACGCCGGCCGATTTGCTCCGAAAAACGCACCATACTTTTACTGATAATTACCAGAGAGACTATGGTTGCAATACTCACCGCTATGCTTAATAAGGTCAAAAATGAACGCAGTTTGTGTTCTTTAAGGTTTCTGTAAGCAAATCTTATCTTGTTTAGCCCTGTCATTCCTGTCCCTCCTGTACTGATTGTTCATTTGTAAACTGCCCGTCTTTTATCTGCATAACCCTGTGTGCAATATTGGCAACCGCTGGGTCATGGGTAACTACTACAACTGTCCGCCCCTCTTTATTTAGTTCAACCAGTATCCTCATCACTGCAGCGCCGGTCTTGCTGTCAAGATTGCCGGTTGGCTCATCGCCGATAATGAGCAGGGGGTCATTACTCAACGCTCTGGCAACGGCCACTCTTTGCTGCTCGCCACCGCTTAACTCTGATGATTTGTGCTTCATTCTTTCTTGCATTCCCATCATTTCAAGCAGCATCGCTGCTCTTTTGGATATTTTGTTATTGTTTTTTCCGGCAAACATCATGGGAAGCATTACATTTTCAAGAGCATCTAAGGTTGGAATTAAATTGTAACTTTGAAATACAAATCCAATCTTATCCCGCCGGATCTTAGCCAGTTCCTCATCGCCCAGTCGTGCTATATCTATGTTGTCAATTACAATGTTTCCGCTTGTTGGCTTCTCCAGACAACCGACCAGATTCAAAAGCGTAGATTTTCCACACCCGGATGGCCCCTGTATCGCAACAAACTCCCCTTTCTCCACATTCAAATCAATGCCGTTCAAAGCTCTTATTTCTATACTGCCCTTGCCGTAGACTTTCGTGAGATGTCTTGCCTGAATCATTTCAATCCGTCTCCCTGGCTTAATCCTTTGGTTCTTATCGCCAATCAATTCCACCTGCGATCACATTATAATTATAAGCCAGGAACTCCCTTTTGTCAACCCTAGTCCTTCCAATCACTCCCTCAACACTCTTGTCTGCAGGCCTTACGCAGTTGGGGTAAGACTTCCTTTTCCCTTGTAACCTCCGCCAAAAGAACCTGGCTTTTTCCTGCCTTGGGTTATGTTATAATTATAAGTGTGAGGGGATCAAGTGGTGGCTGAGACAATTCCTCGGTTGCAAAAGGCAATTGCACAGCCTGTATCGCGGGTGGAATCATGTGTTCATCCGATAATGATATATGGGAGTTAATGAAGAGAGATGGTAGCGTATGAGCAAGCAGAGAGAAAAACAGTCACCCAGCAAAAACAATTGAGCGTTCTCCCCCAGGACGTAATGCAGAGTGTGGGGATCGAACCTTCCCCAGACAAACGATCGGGCACTTATATTTTGTCTGATTTCGACTCACCCTGGGTCAATGTCAACACTGAGGGGATGGAACTGCTGCCGATTTCGGTTGCTCTTGAACAATATGGATATCTGGCGGACAAATATCTCTGGCGGGCAGTGCAGGCAAAGGAAAGTGATCTTTCCGCCCATTTTGCAAGTACCCTTCAGGGATACTTTATCAGGGTGAGGAGGGGAGCAAAAGTCTCGCTTCCGGTTCAGGCCTGCATGCACATTGGGCAACATGATTTTACCCAGTCGGTGCACAATATCATTATCCTGGAAGAAGATTCTGAATTATGCATGATCACTGGCTGTGTAACCAGCCAAAGTGTAATGAAGGCGACACACTTCGGCGTTAGCGAATACTATATTGGACGTAATGCCAGCTTGACAAGCACCATGATCCATAATTGGGGGCCGGAGGTGACGATCTTTCCTCGTGCGGGTACTATTATTGAGGCTAATGGTAAATTTATCAGCAACTACATCACACTGAAGCCGGGAAAGCAAATCAAAGCCAATCCCATAACTCGTCTTGAGGGCGATGGATCATCCGCAAAGTATTTAACAATTGTCTTGGGCAATCGTGGTTCACTCGTTGATCTTGGAGGAGAGGTATACTTAAACGGGGAGAACTCCAAAGCAGAATTACTGCATCGAGCAGTATGCACCGGTGGGCAGGTTTACCAAAGAGGAATGCTCTATGGTAATGCTTTAAACTGCCGGGCACATGTAGATTGCGCTGGTATGCTGATAAGCACAGGAGAAAATGGTTTTATAGAAGCCGTCCCCGGCGTGAAATCTTACCATCCTCAGGCTCGCCTCAGCCATGAAGCCAGCATTGGCAGCATTGACCCGGAAGCAGTAACATATCTTCAGTCCAGAGGGATGGAAGAGCAGGAAGCAATATCCTTAATTATCCGAGGCTTCCTGGATCCCGGTATTGAGGGACTGGGGGCGGAGTTAAATGAGGCAATTGATAAGATTGCCAAATTAGCCGGGCATGGGGAGAAATGAGGCGGTGAACAATATGTTAGAAATAAAAGAACTTGAAGTCAGTTCCGCAGATCGAAAGATTCTCAAAGATATAAATTTAGCTATCCCCGCAGGCGAAGTCCATGCCTTGCTTGGTCATAATGGGTGCGGTAAAACTACGTTGATGATGGCGATCATGGGCTATCCCGCTTATGATATAAACAGGGGGGAAATCGCCTTTAGCGGAAAAAGCATTAATGAGTTGGGGGTTACAGAGAGGGCTAATCTTGGTATCGGCATCTTACATCAGCATCCGCCGAAGATTAAGGGGGTCAAACTTCGCCAGATTATTGATTTTGCTATTGGCAAAAAGATTCAGCCGGCGGAGGTAATTGCTGAGTTGATTGAGAAATTTCAGATGGAGCCATTTATCGATCGCGAAATTAACCTCGCTTTTTCTGGGGGGGAACTTAAGCGCTCTGAACTGTTTCAGCTTTTAATCACCCAACCTAAATTCGCTATGATCGATGAACCGGATTCTGGGGTTGATCTGGAGAATATTAAGGTTATCGGAACAATGGTCAATGAATTATTTGCCTATAAATGCAGTGAACGTATAGCCAATAAGCGGTCAGGCCTAATCATTACCCATACAGGAGATATCCTGGATTACGTCCCTATCGATCGAGCACATGTTATGTTAGACGGGCGGATTATCTGCTCCGGGAATCCGCGGGCAATCCTTAACCAGATTCGCCTCCACGGCTATGAGAGCTGTGCTGATTGTTTCGAAACCTGTTAACCAGGGGGAGGGGGACAGCATTATGCTCAAAGTGCCCCCGTGGTATCGGTTCAAGGTTGGATTGGTGAGGACAACCCGGTCAGTTACAACATTTGAAACATCATCAGTGGCCCAAACAACCCCAATTGCCTTAAAATAACAACAACGGCTATGCCGGTAAGCCAAAGAGTCAGGATAAACAGGAAATCGCGTCGTGTAAACCTGTGTATATGATAATAAGTGCGGTCTTCAAAAGCACCAAAAGCGCGACTATCCATGGCCAGTGCCGTACGTTCCGCCTTGCGAATGGCAGTTGACAGCAGGGGTACGGCGTAGCGTTTAGTCTGTTCAAACTTCGTTTTCAGTCCGCCACGGTCGGAAATGCCGCGTATTTTATGTGCCGCCCGTATAACTGCCAGCTCAAAATTAAGCATGGGCACAAAACGATAAGCTGCCATTGTACTGTAACCGATACGATAGGGTACTTTCCACTGCTGCACCAGGGCGCCGACAAATTTATTAAAACCAGTGGTGAGAGAAAAGAGTAAAGCGCTCATGATAATTGTGCACATACGCAGGGCAATAACAATGGCAAATATGATGCCACCCCAATATACGGTAACCGGGCCGGCCTCAAAAGCAATCGCTGTTTCAGCCACACGCTCAACCGAAACGAAAAAGGGATAAGTGACCACAAAAAAAAAGCAGAAGATTAACAGAGGAATGACAATTTTAAAATAGTGCTTAAGCGGTATCCTGCCTAATATTAAGGTCACGGAGCCAAACAGAAGACAGAAGATTGCCAGCGTCCAGGGGTCTGTTGCGAAAAGGGCCAGCAGCACCAGAGGGGCAGTAGCTATAATCTTGCTAAGAGGGTTCAAGCGGTGCAAAAAAGAGTCACCAAAGTAATAAAAACTTTTCATCATTGTCCTACACCTTCTTTATCCATTTATCCAAATACGGCACCGTTTTCAATGATTCCAAAAATTGGTTGACCGTAAAAAACCCAGGCCAGTTGGCATTTCCCCTGGTTAAACAGCATGAAAGCTCGGCCAGTGGGGGTAGGGTTAAATTTGCTTCTGCCAGCAGCTCTGGCTGTGCAAACGCTTCTTTTACAGTTCCATAAAAAGATATTTGTCCCTCGACAATCACCGCCACATGCTGGGCGTACTCGGCGACTAAACCCATATCATGCGTAACCATGATCACGGTGCAACCTTCACGATGCAAGTCTTTGAGCATCTGCATTAAGCTGGCGGCATTACGCTGGTCCTGTCCAAAGGTGGGCTCGTCCAGGATTAATACTTCTTGACCAACTGCCAGCATTGTGGCAACACTTAAGCGGCGTTTTTCACCGTGGCTGAGTGTAAAGGGATTTGCCTTTGCCAGCCGTTTTAAGCCAAACTTCGTTAGCAAACGATCGGTGCGGGTTTTAATTTCTTTTTCTGCTAATCCCATCACCTGCAATCCATATCTTACTTCATGCTCTACTGAGTCAGTAATGATTTGGTGCTCCGGGTTTTGAAACACAAACCCTACCTGCTTAATCAATTCTTGATGTGATATCCTGTTGATGTCTTTGTTATTCAAAAGCACTATGCCTTGCTGTGGCCGCAAGATACCTACTAGGATTTGCGCCAGGGTTGTTTTGCCGGCCCCATTGGGTCCAACAAGTGCTACAAAATCCCCTGAGGAGATATTTAAACTGACATCTCGAAGAACAATCTTCTTATCATATTTGAAGGAGAGATTTTGCACTTCTATAACGTTTGGTTTTCTGGCGCAGGCGGCACCGCAGGAATGGAGTGAATTCTTATTCATGTGCGGTAGTACTTCTGTTAAAGTTTGTTCCGCTTGTGCTATGGTGAGTGGGAATGATGTTATTTCAATTCCGGACGACTTTATTTGATGTGCCAGGCATACCGTTTGCGGCATCCAGACGCCGTGCTGCAGCAAATCGGCTGCTCGATCGTTGAAAACCACCTCCGGTGAACCGTCAACCAGGACAGTTCCATCCGTAGCCAACACCAGCACCCGGTCAATTAAATCCATCAATTCATCTAATTTGTGTTCAATAATGATGATCGTGAACTTGCCGGTTTGCTTGAGCCGGGCAATGGTTTCAAAAACTTGACGTGTGCCGATGGGATCTAAATTAGCCGTAGGTTCGTCAAAAATTAATATTTTGGGTTGCATTGCTAACAAGCAAGCTATCGCTATACGCTGCTTCTCTCCACCGGAAAGTTCATCCAGTTGACGGTAGCGACAATGCAGCATACCTGCTTGATTTAAAGCTTCAGTAACAAGATTATCCATTTCCTCCCGGGGAGTGCATAAGTTTTCCAGCCCGAAAATGATTTCATCCTCCACCGTCATAGTTACGAATTGAGCCTCCGGATCCTGAAAGAGTATACCCACTTCCTGCGTTAGCGCAGATATGTGAGTTTCGTTTGTGGCCATTCCAGAAACGTACACGCAACCACCCATCCGCCCGCTGATTTTCTGCGGAATAAGCCCATTAAGACTTAAAGCCAACGTGCTCTTCCCCGAACCGGACGGCCCCAGCAAAAGCACAGTCTCTCCGGCTGAAATTTCCACACTAACCCCGGCAAGAGCCGCTCCTTTGCGCCCGGTATATTTGAAATGCAAATCCTCAATTGTAATTATGTTTTTGGCCGCCTTCTTCATATTCTTCTTCTCTCTTTAGGCTTGCTTTACTCGTGAAAACAAGTTTTATTATCATTTAAACAGAAAAAATAATAACACCTACCACTGAGATCTATTATAGCATGTATAGTGCTTTTTCTCTTCCTAAAGATATCGGGATAAGTCTCTATCGAGCATCTGCAAGCATTTAGCCACTGAGACACTGAGGACAGAGAAGTTCGTTATCTCATTCCTGCCAAGGCAGGAATCTCCCCGCCTATGGTCAAGCCAGAGGGTAGATCTTGATAAAATATAGTTTTTGCAGTATGTTTGAGATGAATGGTAAGCTGATTGAATTCATTAATCGTTACAACTTTGAAAAGAGATTGAAGTCGCTAAGCTATAAAACACCGGCTCAATCTCTTAAAGAACAAAAGGACATTACACCACAACGTATCGTTATCTAACAAGAGTGATGAAAAATATCGTTTATCGTTTGCTATTTGTCGGACTGTCTACAGTCATCACAGTATTTTTCTCAGAGAAAGTCTATTGGTATGTGCAAGGGTATGTTCTTTGGGAACTCGTGCTCTATTACGCTTTTCCTGTTTTTGCTTGTTTGTGGACGATTGAGTATTTTCGCGTACGTCGATTAGCGGCACTGGTTTTAGTGGCGGCTTTGTATGCCTTTCTTATTGAAGGGGTGCTGACACCAGTGATGTATGAAGCTGGATTATTTAACCCGTTATTGCCTGCCTACTTCATTGGCTGGCATGGGCTTTTGAGTTTCATTTTTGGCTGGTATATTATACGTAAGTGGTTGTTACACGGCTATTGGAGACGTATCCTTGTTGTTGGATTCATCTTCGGATTGTTTTGGGGAGTATGGTCATTGATATATTGGTTGCCCGAAACATTTGAAGAATGGGCAAAGCCTGGTAGATGGCCAGCCATTGATTTCGCAGTATATGTGTTCACTTTCACTTTAACGCTGATGTTGGGTCACTGGCTATTGGGTCGGGGAGTGTGGCCGCGAGAATTCAGGCCCAGCAAGATCGAAAAATGGTTCGTAAGTGTTATCCTCGTTGCTATCTTCGCGTTAACGGTCTTTCCGGTTTTACCGATGGCAATCTTTAAACTGCTCGCTCTCATGGGAGTAGTTTTCCTGGCTTTGCGCGCTAACCGTCTCAGGGAACAGAATGAGACGATTTTCGTCGAATTGACAGGGCCGGTGAAAGGGGTTCACGTATTGACTTTGTTATCAATGCCGGTGGCGGCGACCTTAGTTTACGTTTCAGCAGTAATCTACCAACCATCTGAAGATGTGATCCGTTCCTTGCTATTGGAAGGTATTCCTTTCTTTCAAACAATTGTAGGTGCGGGTTTGTTTTTGTGGGCCGTATTTGCTGTCTTATGGCCGCGAAAGAGTTTGGCCAAAAAGTGAATGATCCAATCGAGAATATGTTGCGCCTAACCCCGCGTAGCGCGGACTCATGCAAGAAACAAGGTCTGACCCCAAGTTACGTAAAACAGCGAGAAGCCTTGTTTTCGGATGGTGGATTTGGGCTGACTACCCCACTTGCTCCCCAAACATCTCCTTATATCGGAAACAAGAAGCGAGTAGTTCCTGGTGCGTCCCCACACCGCGAGTCCGGCCATTTTCCAGAAACACGACCCGGGGAAAGTTTCGCACGGAAGATAACCGGTGCGAGATCGCGACGACGGACTTATCCCCCATGCCGTGCAGCACGTTTTCTAAAATCTCCTCCTCGCGGATCGAGTCTATATTGGCTGTTACCTCGTCCAGCAGCAGCACGGGCCGCTCCATCAGCAGCGCCCGCACCAGGCAGACACGCGCCTTTTCCCCGCCGGAGATGGCAGCCCCGCCCGGGCCGAAACGGGTATTCATCCCCTCGGGCAGACCAGCGACGAACTCCTCCAGGCCCACCACCTGGAGCGCGTTCTGGATCTCGCCCTCGCTTCGCTCTTGCCCCAGGGTGAGATTAAATGTGAGGTCGGCATCGAACATGTACGCCGCCTGACTGACCGATGCGATCTGCTCGCGCAGCGAAGGAGCGTTATCCTGGCTCACCTGTGAGTCGTCAACCCGTACCTGCCCCCGTTTTGGGAACTGCATCCCACGCAGCAGTGCAAAGATGGTGCTCTTGCCCATCCCCGACGGCCCCACAATGGCGATCTTTTCGCCCGGCTGAATGGTGAGAGAGAAATCCTGCAGGATCGGCTGCTCGTCGCGGTAGGAAAAGGCAACCCGTTCCATGACCATCTCCCCGCGTGTAAAGGGGAAGGGCTGCTCCCCTTCTGTCTCACGGTCCAGGAACTTCAGGATGTTGTTGAGCTGCCCGCCGTAGTTGAGCGAGTAGCCCAGGGAGAATCCAGCCGACATGAGCGATTCGTTGGCCAGGGTCACCAGTAGGTACAGCACCACCAGTTCGGCCGCGCCGACCTCGCCCCGGATGGCCAGTTGCCCCCCGAGGACCAGGAAGATGGGCAGCACCAGCCTTGTGGCCCCTACTGCAAATACATTTACCCCCCATTCCAGGAAGTAGGTCTTCAGCCATCTTGAATTGGCCCGTTGCGCCAGCTTGCGTATCCGTTCCACGTGGAAAGAGATAGCATTGAACAGCTTCACCGTCAGGATGCCGTTCAGCGTATCGGTGATGAACGATTCAAGCTGGCTGTTTGCTTCGGAGAACCGTGAATGGGCGACGACGAATGTCTTGCTGAACATGCGTGGGATAAATATCAGGAACAGAACCGGGAGCGTAGGGATGATCGCCAATTCCCAGGATACCCGGGAGATGATGTAGACAAGGGCAGCGGCACGGGCGAGGTTACGGGCGGCCTCCCAGAACATCTCCAGGAATTCCCCTCCGCTTATCTGGCTGAACAGTACATTTGTCAGATCGCCGGATGAAACCTCCTCCCGCCGGCGCGGGGGAAGTCGCAAGAAGTGCTTCAATATCCCTGCCTGCATATCGCGCATCGGCAATATCAACGCATCCCGGAACGCGTTGATTTGTGCAACCAGGACAATGGCGTACCCTGCCAGAGCCAGGCCGATGACCCAAAGGCCGTTTCTAACCGGATCGACTCCGTCGAGCAGGTACTGAAAACGCAATACCAGCATGATGTACAGCGGTATCTCCAGCATAGCCAGCAGGAACCATCCCCCCACTCGCGGGAGGTACTTCCGGTAGTACAGTTGGAAGACGCGCCAATATATCTTCATCATCTGAGTCATGAGGCTGCCTCCGGTTCCATCTGATAGGCGAACAGTTCCTGAAAGATCGGCGCTGTCACCACTTCCTCCGTGTGACCATCGAGGGCAACTCGCCCATTCGCCAGTGCCACGATACGCGGGAACATCTTTAACGTTGAAAGTCTATGCGTCACGCCGACTACCGTGGACGACATTTGCAACAGGTATCGGTAGATGCGCTCCTCTGTCTCCGAGTCCAGGGATGCGGTCGCTTCGTCGAGGATGAGGATGTCCGGCTGGCGCAGGATAGCGCGCGCCAGGGCGATACGAGCCTTCTCCCCGCCCGACACGGTGGCGCCGTCCGGCCCCAGTCGGGTGTCCAGCCCATCGGGGAGAGCGCGGATAAATTCCTCCAACTGTACCAGCTGTATGATCCGATCCACTTCGGCCTCAGGAATGGAACGGCCGTAGGTCAGGTTTTCGCGCAGCGTCGTGTCGAACAGATAAGGATCCTGGGGCACAAAGCCAACCAGGGCACGTAAGTCGGCCGGATTCGCCTCGTTTGAGAGAACATCGCCAAGACGCACTTCACCGCTGTCGGCGTCGAGCAGACCGGGGAGCATCTTGAGCATCGTACTCTTCCCCTCGCCGGAGCGCCCGCAGATCATCACCTTTTCCCCCTCTCGGATAGTCAAGGAGACGCCGTCCAGCACGAGCGTGTCACGCATACGCCGGGAGACCTTCTTCCATTCAATGTGGTGACCGGCAGGCGCAAGTCCGCCCTGGCGCTCCGGCTCTCCCTCGACGATCTCGATCAGATCGGCCCAGGCAGTCAGCCCGGTAGCGGAGGCCGTTCCCAGTCTGGTCAGTTCATTCAGCAGATCGACCAGCAACAGGGCCAGGGTGTAGAGGGTGATGAGCAGCGCCTTGTCCATACCGGCGGCCAATGCCGGAAGAGCGGCGACAAACAGGACTACGGCTGGCAGGAGCTGTCTGAGCATTCTGGTGGTGGTCTCAGCGGCGATCATGCTGCTCATGAATCTGTGTACGCTTTTTCCGAATATCCACGCCTCTTCAGCAAAGCGACTGGTAAAGAGACCTTCAAGCGCATTTTGCTTGATCTCGTTGTACCCCTGGTAGATATCGTCGGCAGTGCCGGTCAGCCGGCGCCGGTTCTTCATCACGGGCCCGAACAGCCTCTCCTGCCGCCGTCTGAACCACAACGCGACAAGGGAAAACAGACCGAGCAGTACCAGAACGCCCACGGTGAGGGGCAGGCTGATAAAAGCCATCACCAGCACCAGGTATAACGTCTGGATTATAACAAAGATCGGCTGAATCATCGTTATGACGCCATCGGCCGCATTGTTGGCGATCCCAGATACCACGGCCAGCAGGTCGCCGGGGCTGTGCGTGGTGAAATGGTTCAGGGGGAATGACAGCACTTTCTCCATCAGGGCCGGCCGCACCCGGTCAAGGAGACGCACCCGCATGACGTAGTGCAGCAGGATACCCCGGATGCCGTCCAGGGCGGCAATTCCGGCCAAGACTGCCGCTAGAAGCAAGCCTCCCCGCAGCAATTCATCAAACGCTGCCCCAGTGAAGGCCAGGTCGGCCAGTCGGCGCAGCATGATCGCCAATCCGGTGAAGAGCGCCATCGTTCCGCCGAGGACAACCAGCAGCAGCAGGTGCCAGGGCCAATCAGGACGGTAAAAAACAGTGTACAGCCGTCTGAGTGAGGGGCGTTTTTGTTTTTCCTTTTTCGATTCCGTTGAGTTATTCATTTGACCGCCTCTCCTCCCTTAGGAACCTCTCGTTGCTTCCTTCAGTTGATTGCCGAACATCTCTTTGTAGCGCAGGCAGGAGGAGAGCAGATCATGGTGCGTCCCCTCACCGCGAATTTTGCCTTCTTCCAGAAACACGATCCGGGAAAAGTTTCGCACGGAAGATAACCGGTGCGAGATGACGACCACAGACTTGTATTCCATGCCGTTTAGCACATTCTCTAAAATCTTCTCCTCGCGGATCGAGTCTATATTGGCTGTTATCTCGTCCAATAACAGTACAGGACGATCCATCAGCAACGCCCGCACCAGGCAGACACGTGCCTTTTCACCTCCGGAGATGGCAAACCCGCCTGGGCCGAAACGGGTACACATACCGTCCGGCAGACCAGCGACGAACTCCTCCAGCCCCACCACCCGCAGGGTGTTCTGGATCTCGGCAGGGCTTCTCTCCTGGCCCAGGGTGAGGTTGAACGCAAGATCGGCATCGAACATATACGCCGCCTGACTGACCGAGGCGATCTGCTCGCGCAGCGAGGGAGCATTATCCTGGTTTACCTGTGAGTCGTCGACCCGCACCTGTCCGCGTTGCGGGAACTGCATCCCCCGCAGCAGCGCAAAGATGGTGCTCTTGCCCATCCCCGACGGTCCCACGATGGCAATCTTCTCTCCTGACTGGATGGCGACTGAGAAATCCTGCAAGATCGGCTGGTTGTTACGGTAAGCAAAGTCCACTCGTTCCATCTCCATCCGGCCGCACTTAAAGGGGAAGGGTTGCTCCCCCTCTGATTCATGCTCTAAAAAGGTCAGGATATTATTGTGCTGCCCGCCGTAGTTCAATGCATAGCCCATCAGCATGCCGATGGCGACAAGTGACTGATTGGCCAGGTTCACCACGAGGAAGAGCGTCACCAGTTGGGCGGCGCTAACGGCTCCTTGAGCCACCAGGTAGCCGCCGGTGACCAGGAATAGGGGTACTGCCAGCTGTGCGATCCCCATCGTTAAGGTGTTTACGCCCGTCATCAAGAAGTCGGTCTTGAGCAAGCGCAGATTCCGAACGCGAGCCAGTTCGCGTACGCGGTGTACGTGGAAGGCGGCCGCGTTGAACAGCTTGACCGTCAGGATGCCGTTGAGGGTATCGGTGATGAACGACTCAAAGCGGGCGTTGGCCCTGGACGAGCGTCCATGGGCCGTGACCATGGTCTTGCCCATCGTGCGCGGTATCAAACTCAGAATCAAGATGGGTATGGTGGAGACAAGCGCTAATAGCAACGACACGCGGGCGATGATGAAAATCAGGCCGGCAGCGAGCACAAGGAAGTACCCCGATTTGATGAACCCGTTCAAGAACCAGCCCCCTATAATCTGGGTAAACAGAACATTGGTCAGATCTCCCGAGGGTATCTCTGCATAACGGCGGGGTGGAAGGCGCAGAAAATGCTTGAAGATTCCCACCTGCAGGTCGCATGTTGGCGATACCATCGCAGTTTGAAATAGCTTAAGGTCTGCAATCAGATAGAACACGTATCCCATCGTTGCCAAGCCGATGACTATTAGGCCGTTCCTGACCGGTTCGATCCCGTTGAAAAGATCATCAAAGCGCAACACCATCAAGACGTACACCGGAGCTTGCAGCACAGCGAGCAAGGACCATCCCAGCGCCTTGGGCAGGTATTTTTTGTGATGCAGTCGAAATGCTCGCCGGTAAATCCGGATCATCTGTCTCATGAGGCCGCCTCCGGTTCCATCTGGTAGGCGAACATTTCCTGGAAGATCGGCGACGCGACGACCTCCTCTGTCGGGCCGTCGAGGACGACGCGACTATCGGCCAGCGCGACGATACGAGGGAAGAGTTTTAACGTTGAGAGACGGTGGGTTACGCCGACTACCGTGGAGGGTCTTTCCAGCAGGTATTGGTAGATGCGCTCCTCGGTCTCCGAGTCGAGAGAGGAGGTGGCCTCGTCGAGGATGAGGATATCCGGCTGGCGCAGGATAGCGCGTGCCAGGGCGATACGAGCCTTCTCCCCGCCCGAGACCGTGGCGCCATCCGGTCCCAACCGGGTGTCCAGCCCATCGGGGAGAGTCCGGACGAACTCTTCCAGTTGAACCAATTGTATGGCACGTTCCAGTTTCGCCTCAGTGATGGTGCGCCCGTAGGTCAGATTCTCGCGCAGCGTCGTCTCAAACAGATAGGGATCCTGCGGCACAAAGCCAACCAATGAGCGTAAATCGGTGGGGTCTGCCTCGTTAGCAGGAACACCGCCGGCACGCACCTCGCCGCTGTCGGCTTCCAGCAGACCCGGGAGCATCTTAAGCGCCGTGCTCTTCCCCTCGCCACTGCGCCCGCAGATCATCACTTTCTCGCCTTCTCGAATGGTGAGCGATACCCGATCCAATACGAGCGTGTCACGCATCCGCCGTGAGACGTCCTTCCATTCGACGTCGTATCCCTGGAGGTGCTTGCCCCCGCTGCGTTCGGAGGGTTCGTCCATCATCTCCATCACCTCTGCCCAGGCGCGCAGTCCGGCTGCCGAGGACACGCCCATTTCGTTCAGAGCCTGCAACAGCCGGCCAAGCATCACGGCCAGGGTATACAGCGTGACAAGCATCGCTCCATCCATGCCACCCGCCAATGCTGGGAGAGCGGCGATGAACAACACCACGCCCGGCAGCAGCGTGTTCACGAAATCGGCTGTCGCCGTTGCAACCAGCAGATTCTTAAACCAAGAGCCGAAGTCGCGCCAATGTATTCGCGAGGCAGTGGAAAAATGGCGAGAAAAGGTCTCTTCCAATGCGTTCTGCTTGATCTCATTGAAGCCACGATGGGCGTCGCCGGCGATCCCAGTCAACACCCGCCGGCTTTCTATCACTTGTCCAAAAAGCTGCCCCTGACGCCGTCTGAACCATTGCACCACACCGTAGTAGAGCAGCAGCAACCCCAGAACGCCTGCCGTCAACGGCAGACTGATAAAAGCCATCACCATCACCAGGAACAGCGCTTGCAACAGGGTGAACAGCGGCTCAACCATCATGGTGACCCCATCTGCGGCCGAAGAGGCAATGTTCGAGATGACGGCCAGCAGATCACCGGGGCTGCGTTTGGTGAAATGATCCAGCGGAAAGGTCAGCGCGCGCTCCACCAGAGCAGGCTGCAACCTGTTGAGGAGGCGTGTCCGCAGCACGTAGCGCAACAGCGTCCGTTGGACCCCGCCCAGTACCGCAATCCCCACCAGCGCCAACGCCACGAATATTCCTTCCCGCAGCAGCTCGGCGAATGGTGCGCCGGCAAAAGCCAGGTCGGCCAGTTGGCGCACCATGATCGCCAGCCCTGTAAAAAGCGCCATGGTTCCGCCGAGGACAACCAGCAGCAGCAGGTGCCAGGGCCAGTCGGAACGGTAGAAAGCGGTGTAGATTCGTCTGTAGGGGAGACGATTTTTCTCGTTTCCCTTCGATTTTGCTGTGTTATTCATCGCTTTTCAGCTCCTCTTTGGTTATGGGACTGGCGCAATGACCGTCCCCCGCGCCGGACGGAACCCACTGCTACGGTAAAACGGGTGCGCAAAGGGACATGCTGTGATACTGCTGACAAACACGATCTTGGCCATATCTGGAGACATAGAAATTTGAGTAATTCTCCTATGTCTCCAGAATAAAGGAGTCAGGGGTTACTCTGTAGGGCTAGAAACCTGCCCTGGCATCCTTTTTTTCTCTCACGGATCGGGGTAGATGAATATCCCCTTAAACTCAGCCCCATGGAACTCCTCGTAGTATTCCCGGAGAAGGGCCTCCGGGTCAACATCGGCGAAAAGCTCCGGGTGGAAAATCTTCGCCATAAAGAGGTTAAGCATGATCGCTGGTGGACCGTAAGTGAGCTCCTTAGAGATGAGATACACCCTTCCTTCTTTCACCGCCTCCAGATTTTCCCAACCCGGCCGGTCAATGAGACGATCCAAGTATTCCCTTATCGGTTGGAAATCGGTTGCGCCGAAACCTATCGAGTCACAATAAGTCGCCATCAGCATCACCGATGGGTTTCTCACGATTACCTTCTCCGGATCAACTCCTGTTATGCATAGCTCTATATCCGCAAAGATGTTTACCCCTCCGGCCCTTTCTATCTTCATGTGCATATCCGAGCCGGGTCCCCAGGTCACGAATTCTATCATGGTGTACTCAGCAAAAACTCTCACCTTCTCTTCCTGGGTTAAGCCATGTACCCTGCCTTCTATAAGATCTAACTGTGCCTGGAAGAACTCTACCAGCCGGGCGGCAGCCCTTTCCTCATCGAACAGCTTGCCCAAGATCACGATATCATCAAAAAGTGTGGCCAGCCTGAAGTCATCTATTGCCACTACCGGGATGCCAGCCGGGGCCAGGGCTTCAACCTGCGCAGCAAGGTCAACAAAACCCCCAACGGGACTGGCGCCGATAACCAGTTGAGGTCTAAGCTCGATGATCCTTTCAAGGTCCACCCTGCCCGCCCAGCAACCCACCACTGTTTTTCCGTAGAATCCTGGCAAGAACTCCCACTGGGCATCCCATTTGGTTATCCCGATAACCCTGTCCGCCGCCCCAAGGGCGTGGACGATCTCAGCGGCCCGCGAGGAGATAACAATCACCCTTTCCAGAGGCAAGGAGACCTCCACCTCTCTACCGGCAGAGTCCGTTATGATAAT